>DAIMEC010000001.1:0-40141 GCA_036725465.1 Bacillota bacterium
GCCTACTATTTCTGCATTCGGCTCTTTTGTTGCCCTGCTCTTTACGAATTCGACTCCCATCATGGCGCCTGTCCCTCTCACATCGCCCACGACTTCATATTTTTCTTTCCATTCATTGAATTTGGCCATGCATTTTTCTGCTATCTTTCTTGCCTTCGCCGGATAATCTTCTTTTTCCATAACATTTATCACGGCAAGGGAGGATGCACATGAAAGGGGATTACCGCAGTATGTTCCGCCGATCGTTCCGGGTGTTACGTCATCCATTATTTCTGTGCTTGTAACTACTGCAGAAAGAGGCATACCGCCTGCTATGGATTTTGCTATCACCATTATATCGGGAGCAAATCCCGCTTCTTTGTAGTAGTCTGATACAAACATTCTGCCGGAACGGGCAAAACCTGTCTGGACTTCATCGGTTATCATCATTATTCCATGCTTGTCACATATCTGCCTTACTGCTTTTACCCATTCCATGGGTGCAGGTATGAATCCGCCTTCTCCCTGAACGGGCTCAAACAGGATAGCTGCCACACTGTCAGCAGGAGCCGCTTCTATAAATGCCATTTCAAGTTTGTTAACATAGTATTTTATTGCCTCTTCATCTGTCATGGAATCATCGGGTCTTCTGTACATGTTGGGAAAATCCACTCTGTATATACCATCAGGGAACGGGCCCATTCCTATTGCGTAGGCCTTCTTACCGGTCATCGTCATGGTCAGCTGGGTCCTTCCGTGGAAAGCTCCTGAAAATACTATGATGTTTGGTCTTCCGGTATAGCTTCTTGCGATTTTTACTGCGTTTTCATCGGCTTCAGCTCCCGAATTTACGAACATGGTCTTTTTCTTGTCCCCTTTTACGGGTGCTATTGAATTGATTTTTTCTGCAAGAGTTATATAGGGTTCATGTGTGGTTATATTCATCATTGCGTGGAAAAATTTTTCTGACTGACCCTTCACTGCATCTATCAGTTCCGGCTGGCTGTAACCTATGTTAAGTACTCCTACTCCTCCGATCCAGTCCAGCAGTATATTGCCGTCAACGTCTTCTATCATTGCGCCTTCACCGCGTTTTATCACCAGCGGATATGTGCATTTGATAGCATTTGGCATTGCCGCTTCTCTTCTTTTTATTATCTCCTGGGCCTTTGGTCCCGGCAGCGGCATGTTAACTTTTGGTAGTGCTTCTCTCAACATTTTTGAATCCTCCATTTTAAAATAAATTTATAAAAGTCTCTTGTTTATATCCAGCTCTGCGAGCTTGCGATACAGTGTTGCTCTTGATAGTCCCAGTTCCTTTGCCACAGTTTCTTTTCCGTCACCGCCTGCACTGTGCTTTCTGAATTTCTTAAGGATTATCTCTCGTTCATATTCTTTTATCTGATCTGCCAGAGGCAGATCGCTGTCTGAAACGCTGATAATGTTTTCTTCGGATCTTTGAAGTCTCATGGGTACATCATCCATTCCGACGATCTCGCCAAAAGCCATATTTGTACTGTATTCAATGGCATTTTCAAGTTCTCTTACATTGCCCGGCCAGTCATAGGTCATATAAAGATCTCTTACTTCATCTGTGAATCCTCTGAGTTTTCGGTTCATATATTTATTGTATTTCTTCAGGAAATGATCCATGAAAAGTTCTACATCTTCTTTTCTTTCCCTTAAGGGAGGAATATCTATGGGGATCACACTTAACCGGTAAAAGAGATCTTCTCTGAAAGTGCCTTCTTTGATCATTTCTTCCAGATTTCTGTTTGTGGCTGCTATTACCCTCACATTGACCATTATGGACTTATTGCCGCCCACCCTTTCAAATCTCATATTCTGCAGCACATGAAGGATCTTTACCTGAAGATGTGACGGCATATCGCCGATCTCATCAAGAAAAATCGTCCCCCCGTCAGCCATCTCGAATTTACCTATCTTACCTTTTTCCGATGCTCCTGTGAACGCTCCTTTTTCGTATCCGAAAAGCTCACTTTCAAGGAGATTTTCGGGGATCGCTCCGCAGTTTACTGTCACAAAGGGCTGTCCCGCCCTGGGTCCGGAATAATGTATTGCCTTGGCAAACATTTCTTTCCCTGTGCCGCTTTCACCTGTGATAAGAACTGTTGAATCTCCTCTTGCTGTTATCAGTGCCTGATTCTTGGCTCTTGTTATGGATCCGCTTTTGCCTATTATATCATCAAAAGTGTTTTTTACTTTTCTTATGTTTATGTGATATGCCAGTTTTTCTGCTTCCTCAATGTCTCTGAATGAAAGGACTACTCCTTCTATCTCGTTGCCGGAAAAATACGGCTTTGCCGTAACTATTGCATGAAGTCCGCCCCGCTCACCTCTGTAAAGCTCTTCGTTTTCTGTGTAGCCCTTGCCGGTTTTGAAAACATCAAGGGCAGGTGAACTGAGCATGTACTTGTTTATATGTTCTCCTATGATATCGTTTTTTGTGGTTTTGAGCAGTTCCGCCGCCGTACTGTTGCAGTGTCTGATATAGCCTCCCTTATCAATGGCAAATATCCCTTCGTGGGCCGTCTCAAGAACCGTTATCATTTCTTTCCTTGAAAGTTCCGTCATCTGAAGGTCTTCCTGCTGTGCTGCCTTGGCTGCCAGGAGATCTGCCATTTTTTCCACAAAGGTGACCATGCTTCTGTCTTTGTCCAATAAAATTCCCCGCTGCTCTTCGTTAAAAGCAACGAGGCCTATTATTCCTATGATCTCATCATTTCTTTTTATTGGAGTGCATATCTCGGCCAGTTCGCCAACTGTTTTTGCCCTGTCTTTTTGTTCATCATAAAACCGTTCGCTTCTGGTATCTTCGACATACTGTGTGACACCGTTGCGCAAGACCCTGGCATAAAGAAAATTTCCGTCCAGCTTTCCGGCTTCCTCTTTCTGACCTATCATATCAGAATAAAGCCCTGTACCTCCGATAATAGTAAGAGATGAATCAACTATCTCCACCTCTACCCCAACAGCAATACTGATGGCTTCTGCCACTTGCTGAACACTTATTGAAATATCCTGCAATAAAGACATATCCTGCTCCCTATTCCGTGACACAATTATATCACATTTGTCTCATTCTTGATATTATTTTTTTTGTTTTTTTAATTATATTTTTTCTTTGTCTCAATTTTGTTCATCCCTGTCGGTCAGGACAGAACCAAGACTCAGAGATGCCTTTTCCAACTGTAGGACGATGTTGTTTATGTCCACCAATTTCTTTGGGGAAATCTCACTTCCCACGGAAAGACTTGTATTATAAAGGGATTTTTCTATGTACTCATGGACATCTGCGATCCTTTTTCTTATGGTCTCCATCGTTTCTTCATCAAGGGCATCTGCCAGAGCCTCTTCCTTGCTCAGCATTTCTCCGTGATCCAGTTCAAATTCGGATATGCCCTCAACGGTAACGATATCATAACCCAGCTTTTCTTTTATTGCCGCAGCAAGATCGGCTTTGGCATCAGTCTCGCCATGTACCAGAAATATCTGTTTTGGTTCCTTTATAAATCCGCTTATCCATTCCAGAAGTCCTTCTCTGTCTGCATGAGCAGAAAATCCTTCCAGATCATATATTTCTGCGTTGACATGTATTTCTTCTCCGAAAAGTGTCACGTCTTTCAGCCCGTTAAGAAGATTCCTTCCCAGTGTTCCTTCCGCCTGATATCCCACAAAGACTACACTGGATTTGGGATCCCACAGATTATGTTTGAGATGGTGTCTTATCCTGCCTGCCTCACACATGCCACTAGCGGAAATGATTATCTTGGGTTCCCGGTTCATGTTAAGCGCCCTTGAATCGTCACTGGTTCTTGTGAATTTCAGGTTTTTGAAGTCCAGAGGATTATCTCCCTTAAGTATATATTCCTTTGTTTCCTCATCAAATACCTGCGCATTCTTTTTGAACACTTCTGTGGCAGTGGTGGCCATGGGGCTGTCTATATATACATTTATTTTATCCAGCTTTTCTTTGTACTGTTCGTTTTCCTCATAAAAACGATTGAACTCAAAAATCAGTTCCTGGGTCCTACCCACTGCAAACGAAGGTATGACCACCGTTCCTCCCCTATCTGTGGTTTTTATTACAATATCAAGCAACTGATCTATGCTGGCGGAGTTTTCGGGATGCAGCCTGTTGCCATAGGTGGCTTCCATAATAAGATAATCCGCTTTTTTTATGATTTTCGGGTTTCTTAATATGGGCCTGTCCATCACTCCCAGATCCCCGGAAAAAACTATCTTGGAGATTTTTTCCTTGCCGTTTTCCTGCTGTTCATTCTGACCGTTTTCACCGGTTTTTTCTTTTACCCAAATCTCCGTTATGGCGGAACCGAGGATATGTCCGGCTTCATTGAATACAGCTTCCATTTCATCATTTATCTTAAACAGCTGGTCGTATAGCACCGGGAAAGTCAGTTTTAATGCCTCCTCGGAATCCTTGATAGTATATAGAGGTTCAACCAAAGACCTTCCTGCTCTTTCATTTTTGCGGTTCTGCCACTCCGCCTCCTTTTCGTGTATATATGCACTGTCCTTCAGCATAACGGGAAGAAGATCTGCCGTTGCGTCAGTACAGAATATTTTGCCCTTAAACCCTCGCTTGACCAGAAGAGGAAGTCTGCCGCAATGGTCTATATGGGCATGGCTTAAAAGAACACATTCTATTTCTTTGGGTTCAAAAGGAAATTCATCGAAATTCTGGGCCTCCTGCTGTTTCCCCCCCTGGAACTGACCACAGTCCAACAGTATTTTGTGCCCTCCTGCAATAAGAAGATGACAGGAGCCTGTAACTCCAAGCGCTGCTCCGCAAAATTTAATGTGCATAAATGATCCTCCTTATATCTTTTTATAAATCAAAAAGTCCCGAAGAAAGATACCTCTCTCCGGTATCAGGCAAAATAACGATTATGTTTTTATCTTTGTTTTCTTTTTTTGAAGCCAGCACAGATGCAGCATATAATGCCGCTCCTGAGGATATGCCTGCAAGTATGCCTTCAGTTTTCGCAAGTTTCTTTGCAGTATCAAATGCGTCTTCATCACTTACCTTCATCACTTCGCTGATTACGGACCTGTCAAGTATATCCGGTATAAAGCCCGCTCCTATGCCCTGTATCCCATGGGGGCCGGAAGTACCACCGGTCAGTACGTTGGATTTTTTTGGTTCTACTGCAACGATCTTTACTGCGGGGTTCTTGTTTTTCAGAAAACGGCCTGCTCCGGTTATGGTGCCGCCGGTACCCACACCTGAAACAAATATATCTACTTTTCCTCCGGAGTCTTTCCATATTTCAGGCCCGGTAGTTTCGAAATGGGCTTTTGGATTTGCCATATTTGTAAACTGACCCGGCATGAATGCTCCCCGGGTCTCACTTGTCAGGTTTTCTGCTTTTTCTATTGCGCCTCTCATTCCCCGGGTGCCTTCTGTAAGATAAAGTTCTGCTCCGTATGCAGAAAGCAGATCTCTTCTCTCCCTGCTCATGCTGTCGGGCATGACAAGTATGGTCTTATAGCCCTTTGCTCCCGCCACCAGGGCCAGCCCTATGCCCGTATTTCCGCTGGTCGGTTCAATTATAACACTGCCCTTTTTCAGCAGTCCTTTTTTTTCCGCATCCTCTATCATATAAAGAGCGGTTCTGTCCTTTATGCTTCCTCCCGGATTTTTCCCTTCGATCTTTGCATATATGTTCCCCGAAGAGATTGTGCCGTCATCCTTTGAAAACTCATATCTGCTTAAATAAACAAGAGGTGTATTCCCTATTGTTTTTATTATATTCTTATAAAGCATAATTTTACCTCTATCATCATCCCACGCTTTGTATTATAACACGAAAACATTTATGAATGTATCCTTTGATTCTTATATTTTTCTCTTTGCATATTCATATAAAAAATGACCGTCCCTCTTTGAAGAGACGGTCATTCAATACTGATTAGGATCAGTTGGCGGGTTTTTTATCAGTCAAAGTGCTGCTTTGTAGCAACTTTTACCTTTTTCCTTCCCTTCTTCCATTTGATTTCTCCTGTTGTGATGCAATCCTGTACCGGACAAACATTCAAACAAAGCTGGCATCCCACACAGTCATCTTCAAGGAGTACGGGTCTTCTTTTCTTTTCATCCCAGTCAATGGCCTGATGTGCTGCATCATAGCAGGATATGTAACATCTGCCGCATCCAACACATTTTTTGTTGTCGAATTTCGGGAGTACTTTGAAATCTCTGTTCAGTTCCTCTGCCGGAATCAGATTGGGAAGAACGCATCCGATGAAATCGTCAAGTTTATTGTAACCTTTTTCTTCCATAAAATGCATCATGCCGCTTATCATATCTTCAACTATCCTGTATCCATACTGCATTATAGCAGTAGTTACCTGAACGTTTCTGCATCCTACCGACAGGAATTCAGCTGCATCTTTCCATGTCTCGATACCACCTATACCTGACATTTCATGACCATAACCGAAATCCTTCTTGTTGGCTTTCAGAAGTTTGTTCATTTCCGGATCCTGCATTACCTGTGCACAGAATCTCAGCGCAATGGGTCTTACTGCTGCCCCGGAATAACCGGATATAGAAGATTTGCCATTAACTACCGGCATACCGGTATTGTTTTCGAAATCCACATTCGTTATGGACTTGATCGTATTAATTGCGGATACCGCTGCTGCCCCTCCCTTTATGGCTGCCCTTGCGGGTTCTTCCATGTTTTTGCAGTTAGGTGTCATCTTTGCTATGAAGGGGATATTTGTTGTTTCTGAAACAGCTTTTGAATATGCTTCCACCAGTTTAACATTGGTTCCCACATCAGAACCCATGTCATGGGAAGTCATCTGGGGACATGAGAAGTTACCTTCAATCAGGTCTGCTCCTGCCTGGTCCGCCATTTTAGCCAGATCTCTCCATTCTTTGTCGCTGCTTCCCATTATGGATGCAACAACAACTTTGTCCGGATAATCCTTTTTGAGTTTATAAATATACTCAAAGTTCTTTTCTGTCGGTTTGTCTGATATCTGTTCCATGTTTTTGAAACCGAGCCAGGGAATTCCTTCTTTATTCGTCTGGTCAAACCTGGGTGAACATTCGTCTGCAACGAATATACCTACAGTTTTGAAGAATACTCCGCCCCAGCCTGTCTCAAAGCATTTGGCTACCATGTCATAACAGCCGCCAACGGGTGATGATGAAAGGAAGAACGGATTTTCGCAATCAACTCCCAGATATTTTATTGATAAATCTTTTTTAACTGCCATCCTACTTCACTCCTTTCTGTAAGAATTCTATTATCGAGGCGGCTGCTTCTTTGCCGGAAGCTACGGCTTCAACAACTGTCTTTCCGCCATTTACGATATCTCCGCCGGCAAAATATTTCTTGCTGCTGGTCTTGCCCTTTGCAGTGGCTTTTATCATGCCCTTCTCTGTAAGCTTGACGGGAGCCAGTTCTGAGAAGTCCTCAGCACCCTGTCCTATGGCAAATACAACTGTATTGGCTTCAAGCTTCAATTCCGAGCTTTCGGTCACCTTTGGTCTGCCTTTGAACTTGACGGCTTCCACCTTGTTTGTTCCCAGAACACTGGAAGGTGCCATGTTAGTTGTGATGCCTATTCCCAGGGAAAGGGCATACTGGAATTCCGTCATGTTTCCGGGAGCCTCTTCGAGAGTTCTCCTGTAAACTATGCGAACATCTTCTGCTCCCAGAAGTTTTGCAGTCACTGCACAGTCTACAGCAACATCTCCGCCGCCTACTACTACGACTTTTTTGCCAGGTTTGAAAGTTTTCTTTGTTCTTGCCTGTTTAAGAAAATCCGCTGCTGCGTATACACCCTTAAGGTTAGTTCCTTTGATAGGAGGAACTTTTGCTCCCCAAAGGCCAACACCAACGAAAACAGCATCAAATGCTTCCAGCTCGGCAGGCTTTACTTTCTTGCCGAGAACGAATTTCACTCCCAGTCCTTTGACCTGAGCTATGTCATGATCCACGACTTTCTGAGGCAGTCTCGTGGGAACTATTCCGTATGTCATGACTCCGCCGGCTTTTTCTTCTCTGTCAAAAACAGTTACTTTGTAGCCCGCTTTAGCCAGCTCCGCGGCACATGCCAGTGATGCCGGTCCGGCACCTACACATGCAACTTTCTCTTTCATTTTCTTTGCGGGAGCCTTCAGCGTCTTCATCTTGAAGATCTTTTCCTGTTCGATCGCGTATCTCTGAAGTTTACCTATCTGAATGGGTTTGTCAATACCACATCTGCTGCAAGCTTCTTCGCAAAGTCTGTCGTAGGGACATATCCTTGCGCATGATCCGCCAAGAATGTTGTTTTCTCTGATGGTCTCTGCGGCACCTTTTGCATTTCTGAATCTTATCGATCTGATAAATTTCCCGGGGTCGGTCCCTGCGGGACAACCCTCACTGCAAGGTGCATCATGGCAGAGTAAACATCTTGCTGCTTCTTCCATAGCTGTCCTGTGATTGAATCCAGCCTGGGCTTCAGCAGTGTACTTAGCTTTTTCTACTTTACTCAATTTCTACTCCTCCTTTGATACATAACTAATATTTGCTGACGCGAAGGCGCCGAATAAAATATATATTAGTTCTTTTTTGTCGTTCATTTGAATGACGATGTTCTCTAATTCTAACATACTTCTGCATAAATGCAAGTTGAACAGCACCTCTGCCGGTAAATATCCGGTGTAAAAAATACATCCGGCGGGAAGACTTCCCGACGGATGTATTATATTTTTTTTGGACCTATTCGTAAAACTGGTCTGCTTTAAGTACGGCGCCTAAAGCTGCTGTTGCTCCTGCCGTGCAGTCTTCATCAGAAACAAATTCAGGTTCACAATGGGACAGTCCGTCTTTTGTTCTCGTGAATATCATAGTTGTCGGCAACATATATGCGCAGAACTGTGCGTCATGTCCGGCTCCGGAGAGTATCTTCTGCCATTTCATTCCGCTTTCTTCCATTGATTCTTCTACAAAGCGAACGAGATTCTTGTCGAAATAAACCGTATCTCTTACCCACTGTTCTTCGATCTCACATGCGCACTTGCACCATTCTTCCTTTGCCATATCCTTTAGTATGCCCATTACCTTTTTGCGAAGCTCCGGATCCGGATGTCTCACATCCAGGGAGAACTCTGCTTCATCGGGAATACATGTATGTATACAGGGATGAACATATATCTCGCCTGTGGTGTATACGAATTCCGGTTCCTGTCCTTTGTTTAGTTCATCAAATCTTTTGTGCATTTCACAAAGGAATGTGGAAGCAGCAAAAAGAGCGTCATGTCTTTTACCCATGGGGAATGTTCCTGCATGAGCCGTGAACCCGTGGAATCTGACTCTGTAGTTGAACATGCCCATTACCAGCTGTACTGCACCCACTTCATTACCTGCTTCTTCCAGGATGGGTCCCTGTTCCAGATGTGTTTCAAACATTGCGCAGTATTTGTCGGGGCTTATTCTGTTTTCTTTGGGTCCCTTGAATTTTGTTGCTGCCAGTGCTTCTCCGAAATTTGCGAACTCGGATTCATCCATGGGTGTGGATTTCATCACATTCTCATACTTAAAATTCACACGCAGTTCTTCGGGAATATAATCATTGCATATTATACCCGAAACCATCATAGCGGGAGGATAAAGAGAGCCTTCTTCATTGGTCCATATCATTGTCGTTATCGGATGCTTGTGAGGTATTTTTTCAGCCACTATCGTTTCCATAACTTCCATTCCTGTCATTACTCCCAGAATACCGTCATAGTTGCCACCGTTTTTAACGGAGTCCACATGGGAACCCAGAACTATCCTCTTTGCATTGGGATCCGATCCTTCAATGGTTGCATACATGCAGGCCACATCGTCACATTCGATTTTTGCGCCGATAGCTTCCATCCTTTTAACGAACTCTTCTCTGGCCATGTGTGCTTCAGGGGAAAGAGAATATCTGGTTATTCCGCCATGACCCGCGTCTCCGAATTTTGAAAAGGTTTTGATTTTGTCGCTCATTCTGTTTAGATCACATTTGTAAGCCATTTTATGCCTCCTTAAATTAATAATACCATTATGCCTTTCGGCCGTTTTAATAAAATATATATCGATATGCAACGCAAAAACAACACATCACACACCGAGGTACAATAATATTATATACCTGTCTTTTTTTTTTGCAACATGTAAAGAAAATTTACATGCCTGATTGCAATATTAAAAAATGTATTATTCATTCAGTACTGTCAGTTTTTTTATTTTTTGGGGTTTCTTCGGTTTGTCTCTCATATCTCTTTTGGTGCTTACGATCCTGTCAGCCTCTTCCATCCCCTCTGTTATTCTGCCGAAGGCTGCGTACTGTCCGTCAAGGTAGGGCGCATCATCCACCATTATGAAAAACTGAGATCCTGCAGAATTGGGATTCGCCGCTCTGGCCATGGAAAGCACTCCTCTTTCATGAAGAATATCATTTTCAATTCCGTTGTCTGAGAATTCTCCTTCTATTGTGTGCCCAGGTCCCCCTGTTCCATCTCCCATGGGACATCCGCCCTGTATCATGAAGCCGGGAATAACCCTGTGAAACAAAAGCCCGTCATAAAACCCCTTGTTGGCCAGGGCTTCAAAATTGGCCACTGTTTTTGGCGCTGTATTTTCGTAAAGTTCGCCTTTCATCATCTCGCCGTTTTCCATTTCGATTATAACTTTTTTCATTTCATTATCTCCTTATCTTAAAAACTTCCTGTTTCTCTGTGCCGCTTTCTATAAATTCCCACAACTCGTCTCTCAAATATTCCGGATAAAGATTTTTTGTTCTTTCCATCTCTTCTCTGCCCATGAAGCGAACTTCCCTGATGACCTGCTCATTTTCTTCTCTTTCGGGATCATTTCCTTTTTTGAGGCTGCCCCCCTTTATTTCCCCCATGAAGAAATTGACAAATCTTTGCTCTTTACCTTCTCTTACCTGTTCCACATGCCAAATAAGCATGCCTATTTCCACATCAAAACCTGTTTCTTCCTTGATTTCTCTTGCAGCAGCCTGCCTGGAATCTTCATTCTCTTCAATGCCCCCTCCCGGAAGCATCCATATATCTTTCCCTTCATGATGTTGCCGTACCATCAACACTCTTTTTTTCTCATCGAGGATCACTGTCCTCGCACCACCTATCCACATAAAAATGCTCCTGCTGTTCCCATTACTATTATTATAATGATGGGATTTATTTTGAATTTACCCGACAGTATAAGTGTGACCATAAATATCCCAAGGGGGATAAGCTCTACAGAAAATGGGGCCGGTCTGTATATTGATGTGCCGGCGATAAAAACCACAGCCGCTGAAATAAGGCCGATCACTGTAGGTCTCATACCCTCGAATATTCCCTCCACTATCCTGCTTTTCCTGTACCTTCCCATAAATTTCATCACAAGTAGTACTATTACAAATGAAGGAAGTGCGATGGAAAATGCAGCCAGTATACCTCCGAATATCCCTGCATATTCGATCCCCGTGTAGGTAGCAGCATTTGGAGCCACTGCTCCGGGTACTGCCTGGGAAACGGCAATAAGGTCTGAAAACTTCTCGGGAGACAGCATGTGGTATTTCTGTACCATTTGAAAGATTAGGGGCAGCATCGCTATCCCGCCTCCGAAACTGAAAGCTCCTATAAAGAAAAAAACCATGAACAGATGAATGAACTTCATTGGTGACCACCCGCCTCTGTTTTTTTTCTTTTTACTGCCATATATACAATGCCTGCCGTTCCTCCCAGTATTATGGGTATAACAGCCATTATTTCAAATATACCTATGGCGATAAAAACCAGAAGCGCTACTGTCCAGTGAAATGGTTTTCTTAATACTTTTTTTGCCATATCAAAAACAGTAACAGTTATCAAACCGCAGGCGGAAGCCTTTATTGCTGTAAAAGCTCCGCTGATATAAGTACTTTGGCCCAGCGCCCCAAGAAGAAGCACTACTGCAGTAATGCATATGACTGAAGGCATAAGCATTCCAATGGTTGCCACGGCGGCTCCTGTTATGCCGTTTCTTTTGTTCCCGATATATGTGGCTGCATTGACGGCAATTGCTCCGGGAAGAGCCTGGCAGACGGCCAGACAATCTATCATTTCTGTTTCTGTCAGCCATTTTTTTTCTTCAACGATCACCCTTTGTATTATGGGTATCATGGCATATCCGCCGCCCACTGTAAAAAAACCGGTTTTGAAAAAAGCAAGAAAGAGAACAAACAATTCCTTTGCCTTGTCTTTTTTTGTCATTATTATTCCCCGTTTATCATGCCGACGGTTCTCTTGATAGCTTCATCAAATGTTAACTCTTCTTTTTTTGATCCGCAACGGAGTTTGTATTCTGCTTTTCCTTCTGCAGCTCCTCTTCCTACGGTTATCTGCACAGGTATACCTATCAGATCCGCATCCTTGAACTTGACTCCCGGTCTTTCATCCCGATCATCCAGTAGCACATCTGCTCCGGCCTTCTTAAGTTCGCTGTAAAGTTTTTCGCCCTCTTTCATCTGAGTTTCATCCGAGGTTTTTACAATTATTATTATCACCTGATAAGGAGCAACTGACAAAGGCCAAAGTATCCCGTCGTCATCATGATGCTGTTCTACTATGGCTGCCAGAGTCCTTGTGACTCCTATGCCGTAGCATCCCATTACTATGGGTCTGCTCTTCTGGTTCTCATCCTTATAATATGCTCCCATTGATTCGCTGTATTTTGTTCCCAGTTTGAATACCTGCCCCACCTCTATGCCTCTTGCGATTTTCACCGGTTCTCCGCATGAAGGGCATGGGTCATTTTCCCGAATGAGTTTTATATCCGCTACTATATCTGCTTCGTAGTCTCTTCCATAGTTTACATTCTTTAGATGAGCATCCTTTTTGCATGCACCGGCACAAAGGTTTTTCTGTCCGGGCAGCTCACTGTCAACGACTATAGTCAAATCATGAAGCCCGACAGGTCCCGTAAACCCTCCGACGCATCCTGTGGCAGGCCCCATTTTGCCCTCATCGGCAAAATCTATTGAATGTTCGGGTATACCAAGGGCATTAACAAGTTTGACCATATTAAGCTCTCTGTCACCCCTTATGAAGGCTGCCACATATCCGCTTTCTTTTTCATCATTGTCGTAAGTGACAAAAAGAAGTGCCTTTATTGTCTGATCCTTTTTGAGTCCCAGGTATGCGGCCACATCCTCGATCGTCTTCATGTCAGGAGTGCCGACTTCCTCCAAAGGCTTCATTTCCTCGTCATCGTGTTTTGCATCCGGGGTTTCTGCCCTTTCCACAGTAGCCGCCATATGACAGTTTTCACAATATGCTATCTGACTTTCTCCCACATCGGAAAGAGCAGTAAATTCATGAGAGTTGCTGCCCCCCATTGCACCCGTATCCGCATCGACCGCCCTGTACTTTAGTCCGCATCTGTCAAATATTTTTTCGTATGCAGCATACATGTCTTCATAACTTCTGTTCAGTCCTTCTTCATCCCTGTCAAATGAATATGCATCCTTCATTATAAATTCCCTGCTTCTCATAAGACCGAATCTGGGACGGGCTTCATCTCTGTATTTTGTCTGTATCTGATAAAGGTTTTCAGGTAGCTGTCTGTATGAGGAAATGTCGTTTCTGACTATGTCCGTAAAAATCTCTTCATGGGTTGGCCCAAGACAAAATTCTCTTCCGTTTCTGTCCTTTAGTCTCCAAAGTTCAGGACCGTATGCAAACCATCTTCCGGATTCCTCCCAAAGCTCAGCAGGCTGTACTGCGGACATGTGGATCTCCTGCCCTCCTGCGCCATCCATTTCTTCTCTTATTATTTCCTCTATTTTTCTTACAGATCTCCATCCCATAGGCATAAAGCCATACACGCCGGAAACAAGTTTTTTTATAATACCTGCCCTGAGCATCAGTATATGACTGGGTATTTCTGCTTCACTGGGTACTTCACGCAGTGTTTTAAAGTGCATTTTTGAAAGTCTCATTTTTTTTGCTTCTCCTTCTTGTCTTTTTTATCTGGTGCTTTTCTTTATTATCTGATTTCTGATTTGTCGACTAATACTTAATAAGGAGACAGGCCGCCTCTGCAGCTATGCCTTCTCCTTTTCCTATTGTCCCCATTTTTTCGGTGGTGGTTCCCTTTATGTTTACAAAGTCTTCTTCAATTCCCATGGCTTCAGCAAGATTTTCTTTTATTTCCCGGGTGAATTTTGCGATCTTCGGCTGCTGAGCCATCACTATTATATCCGCATTGCAAATATGATATCCTTTTTCTCTTATTATGCCTGTCACATGCCTGAGCAGTTTTATACTTGATATGTCACGGTATCTGTCATCAGTGTCCGGAAAATGCATGCCGATATCTCCCATTGAAGCTGCTCCCAGCAGGGCATCCATAAGAGCGTGAACAAGAACATCGGCATCAGAATGCCCCAGGAGACCTTTTTCAAAGGGTATAGTAATGCCTCCCAGGACAAGTTTCCTGCCGTATTCAAGACGATGCACATCAAATCCGATGCCCGTTCTGATTTCTCTTATGTCTTTCATTTTCTTGCCGGTTTCCCGAAAATCATTCTTCCTGCAGAAGTCTGCAGCACACTGGTAACTGTCACCTCTATGGTTTTACCTATATGCCTTCTGCCGTCTTCAACTACTATCATTGTTCCGTCGTCAAGATAGGCAACAGCCTGATTGTTTTCTTTGCCTTCTTTTACAAGGAAAAGACTCATGTCTTCACCCGGAAGGACCACAGGTTTCAAGGTGTTGGCAAGTTCATTTATATTCAGTACTTCCACTCCTTTGATAGATGCCACCTTGTTGAGATTAAAATCATTAGTAACAACTTTTCCGTTCATTATCTGGGCCAGCTTCAGTAATTTCACATCCACTTCCGGTATCTCATCAAGGGACTTTTCTCCTGTGGTATTGTAGATCTCAACCCCGTATTCACTTTGTATCTTGTTAAGTACATCCAGCCCCCGGCGACCTCTGTTCCGTTTCAGGGAATCAGAGGAATCAGCAATATGTCTGAGTTCAACGAGAACAAATTCCGGTATCACGATATTTCCCTCAATGAATCCGGTCTTCATTATGTCCGAGATCCTCCCGTCTATTATTACGCTGGTGTCAAGTATCTTGGGCGTGGCATCGGACTGTTTCTTGCTTTTGCCGGATGAAGCCGTTGCTTTTCTGGCTGACATCAATGCTGCAAGACCTTCTTTTCCTTTTTTTGTGGCCACCACGACCCCAAGATAACCCAAAAGAAGATAAGTCAGGACCGTAAGCACAGTCGGCAGGTAATCAACTTCTATGCCCGCATAGATCTGGCTTATCAAAAATGCGATCAAAAGTCCTGTCACAAGTCCTGTGATCCCTGCTATAAGCTCATTAGTGGAATATGACTGGAGATCGCTTTCAATGTTCCTGGCCATTTTCTGGCTCTGTCTTTTCACTGATGGTGTAAGCCTGAAAAATAATAATGCGAAAATAATTACAAATACTATGGCCGCCCCTATTTGCTGCCACTGGGTAAATCCCCGACCCGGCCCTATGTCGCTTATGGTTAAAAGGTATTTTGTAAGCAAAAATGCTCCATACCCTATTATGCCTCCCACCAATGTGAAAACAAGTCTCATCAGTTTTTTAAGCATTGGTTCACCTCCTTTCTGTTTTGCTATTTTGGTATGCAAAGAGGTCCTCTTGTCATTTCCTAAAAATCAGATGGAATCGATGACAAGTTCTTCAGCCTTGGCAGTTTCCATATCTCTGGCAAGTATTATTTCACTGACCAGTATCTGGCGTGCATTGGCCAACATTTTTTTTTCGCCGGCGGAAAGGTTTTTTTCCCTTTCGATACGAAGAAGGTTCCTGACTACTTCTGCCACTTCACAAATATCCCCGGTCTTGAGTTTCTCCATGTTTTCTCTGTATCGTCTGTTCCAGTTGTCTGACATCTCGGTAGAAGGTGCATTGAGCACCTCAAGGACTGTGTCCACATCTTTTGATGAGATCACGTCCCTAACTCCGATATCTTTGCTTTTTTCCACGGGTATCATGATCTTCATGTCACCGCAGGGCACATTAAGGACATAATACTTTCTTTTTTCACCCAGGATGACTTTTTCTTCGATCTGTTCTATTATCCCGGCACCGTGCATTGGATATACGATTTTGTCTCCAATACTATACATTATTTTCCTCCAGGTCATACCTAACTATTAGTATAATTCAAAACACGATAATGTGTCAAGCATTCAAAATTACATAGTTTATCACAGTGCCTTTTCAGTGTCAACATTTTTTTGACACAAATTCTACACTTATTTTTCTTTTAATATGTTACAATAATTCTAAATAAATGGAGGTACTGTTATGCCCAAATTACTGGTAGTGGATGATGAACAAAAAATAAGAGAAGTGATAAGAGAGTATTCCGAATTCAACGGATATGAAATAACCGAGGCAGAGGATGGTATGACAGCCGTCGGACTTTGCAAACTTAATGATTATGATCTTATAATAATGGATATAATGATGCCCAAGCTGGATGGTTTCTCTGCCTGCAAAGAAATCAAAAAAATCAAGGACATCCCAATAATAATGCTTTCCGCAAGAAGCGAAGAATACGACAAACTCTTTGGCTTCGAACTGGGCATAGATGACTATGTAATAAAACCCTTCAGCCCAAAAGAGCTCATGGCACGGGTAAATGCGGTTTTGGCCAGACGAAGCAAGCCCTCAAAGGCAGCTGCCGAAATACTGGAATTTGATGGACTTGTCATAAACATACCGGGCCGTATAGTTACTGTTGACGGCGAAAAGATAGAACTGACACCCAAGGAGTATGATCTCCTGTTCTATCTTGTGAACAATAAAAATATTGCTCTTTCCAGGGATAAACTGCTTTCTGATATCTGGGGGTATGATTTTTTCGGTGATGACAGAACCATTGACACTCACATAAAAAATCTTCGCAATAATCTGGGGCCCTACAGAGATTACATAGTTACCCTGAGGGGAGTAGGATATAAGTTTGAAGTTTAAATTCGACTATAAGAGTATCAAGGCAAGAGTATGGGTCTATTTTTTGTGCTTTACCGTCATCGTTCTTATGCTTGTCTGGTTCCTTCAGATACTTTTTATCAACAACTATTATGAAGAAATGAAAGTGCGGGAAACCAAGCGCATTGCATCAAATATAACCTCCGACTATACGGATGGAAACATCAATGATATCGTGAGCGAAGTAGAAAAGCTTTCTGAAAATGATGATATGTTCATACGTATCGAATCCCTGAAGAGCGGTATAGTTTTCTCTCCGTCCGTCGATGATCGGGGATATGAGAACGAAATAGAAACAGTCAAGGGCAAGCTTATCACCAGTGGAAAAAATAATATATCTATCATAATAAGCAGCCCCTACAACAGCCGCAATGTTCTTGTCTATGCGGGATTTTTAGATCCGGCAGAAGAAAACATACTCTATGTTTTTTCTCCTCTTTATCCGGTGAAATCCACAGTCAGCATACTTCAAAACCAGCTTGTATATATAACGATCATAGCTTTGATCCTGGCCACAGTAATTGCATATATACTTTCCATAAGAATAACAAAACCGATAAGATCTATCATCAGATCCGCAGGCAAGCTTTCAGCTGGCCAGTACGGTATCACATTCCGGACGGAAAAAACATATTCTGAAATAAAAGATCTGGCCAATTCTCTTAACAAAGCTTCTTATGAACTGGAAAAATCCATAAACCTCCAAAAAGATCTGATGGCAAATGTATCACACGATCTAAGGACTCCTTTGACCATGATAAAATCCTATGCGGAGATGATAAGAGATCTTTCGGGCAACGACCCAAAAAAACGCGATCAGCATCTGAAGGTAATAATCGAAGAAGCTGACAGACTTAATGCCCTGGTGGGCGATATGCTTACTCTGTCAGCCATGCAGTCAGGAAAAATATCTTTGAGCAAGAGCATATTCAATATAAAAGAAGCGGCTGAAAACGTTCTTCTTCCTTATCGCCTTCTGGAAGAAAAAGAAGGGTACAGAATAAAATTCATATGCCGTCAAAATATATATGTCAACGGTGATCTGGAAAGAATGAAGCAGGTCATCTCCAACCTGCTGACAAATGCCGTAAAGTATTGCGGTGCCGACAAAACCATAACTCTTTCCATCAAACGCACCGGCAAAAAAATGCGCTGCGAAGTAAAGGATAACGGGATGGGTATCAAGCCCGAAGAACTTCCCCACATATGGGAACGTTACTACAAGGCCAGCAGCAACCATGTAAGAGCCACCACCGGATCCGGACTTGGACTTTCCATAGTAAAAGAGATACTTTCGCTACACAGGGCAGACTTCGGTGCCAACAGCAAGCCCGGTCACGGATCTTCCTTCTGGTTTGAACTTGATACGGTCAAAAAACGCTGATTGCTTCTGTTATGCTGGAAACTCCCTTTAGCTCAATTTTCAATCTCTCTTCTGCCAGTTTTGATGCATTTCTTTTGGGCAATATGACTTTTTTGAAGCCCATTCTCTCAGCTTCTTTTATTATTTTTTCTGCGTTTTGCACAGCCCTCAGATTCCCGGTCAGGCCCACTTCACCTATTACAATGGTTCCTTCATTGCAAGGTTTTGCTGTACATGCGGAATATATGGCTAAAGCCACAGCCAGGTCGGCAGAGGTCCCTTCGGGTCTTAATCCTCCAACTATGTTCACATATATATCCTGATTCATAAGGGGAAGTCCGGCTTTTTTCTCAAGAACGGCGATTATCATATTCAATCTTGAAAGATCCACCCCTATGGAAGACCTTCTGGCGAATCCCACACTGACAGGAGCAGCAAGGGCCTGAACTTCCAGAAGCAATGGCCTTGTGCCTTCATGCACTGCAGTCACAACTGATCCGTCAGACCCCTCTTCAGTTCCTTCGAGAAAGGTCTTGGAAAGATTTTCTATTTCGACCAGACCTTCGCCCGTCATTTCAAATGCTCCTATTTCACTGGTGGTACCAAATCTGTTTTTTTGTGCTCTTATTATCCTTAGCTCCCGGTTTCTTTCTCCTGTGAGATCCAAAACACAGTCTACAAGGTGCTCAATTATTTTGGGTCCTGCCAGTTCTCCGCTTTTTGTGACATGGGCAACGATAAAAACAGGTGTACCGGTGACCTTGCCTATCCGCATAAGTTCATTTGCACATGCTCTCACCTGTGACACGCTACCGGGTGAGGATTCCATAAATGATGTATACATGGTCTGTATAGAATCTATAACAACAAAGACAGGTCCAAGCTCTTCAACAGAAGCACATATATTTTCTATATTTGTTTCTCCCATTATAAAAAGATCTTTGCATATGCTGCCGCAGATCCTGTCTGCTCTCATTTTGATCTGTTCTTCTGACTCTTCTCCTGAAACATAAAGCACTCTTCCGTATTTTTCTGCGATTTTCAGAGCTGCCTGCATTATGACGGTTGATTTGCCTATCCCCGGTTCGCCGGAAATCAAAGTGAGAGAACCTTTCACCATTCCGCCTCCCAGGACTCTGTTCAATTCTCCTATTCCGGTATCTATTCTTTCCGGTCCTTCCGAAGATCTTATATCTTTCAAAGCAGCCGGCTTTCTTTTCCCTTTTTTTGCTTTTCCTATTCCTCTTTTGTCGATACCGTCAAAGGATAAGACCTTTTCCTCTGTCATGGTATTCCATGCTCCGCATATGCACTGCCCCATCCATTTTGGACTTTCATATCCGCACTCCTGACATACAAATACGGTCTTTTGTTTTTTTGCCATAGTATCCTCCGTACAATTAAGGGCGGCATCTGCCGCCCGAAAATTACTTTTTTCTTAAACCAAAGGCAATTTCTTGCCTATTATATACACTGTTTTTTTCTTTATGCCCCATTTTCTGCACTCTTTTTCTGAACTGAGATATACGTCTATCTTCTTCCCTTTGACACCCGTGTCACATGCCTGGCAAAGTCCGTAACCCGGCACATAAAGCCATGTGCTCAGAGGTATTACTTTTTTGTCGACTGCGATCCTGCCTATTCTGGCCTTTTTGCCATTGGCGCAGGTGCCTTTTCCTGTATATGCATACGCTTTGACCTTCAACTTTTTTTTGTATGCCATACCGTTATTGGCATCTATGGATGCCGAGCTTCTGCCTGAAATCTTTTTTTTGCCGGATTTTTTATATGCTTTGATTTTATATGCATATGTTTTATTGGCCGTTATGCTTGAATTGCTGAAGCTGGTGGTGCCGGCTTTTGTTATGGTTTTTATCTTCTTGTATTTGCCTCCCTTTGAGGCTCTGTAAACATAATACCCGCTGACACCGGAAACTTTCTTCCATGTTATCTTTATGTGTTTTCTTGATGTTACGGAGTATTTCACATTTATAGGGGCTGCAGGTATGGTTTTTGCCGAGCATATCCGGGATATGCCGCTTTTTATGATGGTCGTGCCATCTTCTGCAAGTAACAATGCATTTACATAATATTTATAGGTTTTGTTTATTTTAAGGCCCGAATCTATAAAGCAAAGTGTCTCTCCCCTCACCGATCTTATAATTTCATACTTGCCTGTTACGCTGTTATATCTGTATATTTCATACCCCTGCGAGTTCTCCACTGCCTGCCATGAGATACTTATCTGGCTGTGAGACACAGTTGCTGCAGACACTTCAGGCGGCGCCGCTGTCACTTCAGCCATGGCTCCCTTAGGAGCAAGGGCCATTGCCATTGCAAATATCATAATAACCGAAATCAGTTTCTTTCTCATTGACCGTTCTCCTGCTTGCTGATACTTCTTACTCTACTGATTCAGTATAATCAGGAAATGTGAAGAACGTGTGAATAAAAGGCTCGAAACTGACATTTTTGTCACTTGTGTCATATATTCGTTTTTTCCTTTCCTTTATCAGGTATCAGGGTTTTTTGCTCTCACATGGTATATCTGTCTGACAGAGCCCGCATCCGAATATGTAATCACCCCTTTCAATGTGTTTTGGCCAGTATTTTGACACTGCTTCATCTTCATAGGCCTCACATGTGTATTTTTCATGGCCCTTTCCTGATATGGCTTCTACAGGACATCTTTTTATGCATTTGCCGCAGGAGCCATCCTGATAATAAAGACACCAGTCATAGGGTCCTCTGTCTCCTCTGGGTGTTATCATAAGATCCGCTTCTATTATCAGGGAGGATATCCTGATAGCCTTGCCTTTTTCTGAAATGAATCCGTCTGAAAGACTGAATGTTCCCAGGCCTGCAGCAAAAGCGCTGTGCCTGTGTGACCATTTTGATGCTATCCCCAGATTTTCCGAATGCATTCTTTTGAATTCCTTCTGAAGATCTACAGATACACATCTTAAACCTTCATCTTCGAGGCGTTTAACAAGTTTACCGCTGAATTCCTGCATTAGAGGTTCCCATTCCCCCCTGGAAACAACCCAGTTGTCCGACGGGAAAACAGTGGCTTTTCCCTGATGCTTTTTTGTTGTTTTTGTCTGAGGAAAAACCATGGATACTACACGAAGCTTTTCCGCCTTCGGTACATTCTTATATTTGAGCCTGAAAACCTCCTGGGGATTCCAGTGAAAAGATCCTATATGGTCTTTAAGAAAATCATAATAGGGGTCGTTGCCTGCTGCAACGCCGATAACAGGTCTTTCCCACATGGGGTCTTCCGGTCTTCCCAGTGTTGCAAAATTATTCTTTTCCAATGAATCAAAAATATTATATACTATTTGTTTTATTTCCATTCTCATATCCTCACATTGCCAGTCCGGTTCTTACTTTTTCCATAATGTCCTGTCCTTTTAGGGCTTTGACTATTTCCAGTGCAAACAGCATTGCAGTTCCGGGCGAGCGTCCTGTGATCACCTTGCCGTCTTTTACCACGGGTTTTTCGGATGGCCTCGCACCTTTTAGCTTTTTTTCCAGACCGGGATATATGACAGCTTCCTTCTCCTCCAAAACAGAAAGACCTGCAAAAACCATAGGAGCGGCACATATGGCAGACAACCACTTGTCCTTAAGGGCAAATTCTCTTATCCTGCTGCAAAGCCCGTCATGTTTCTTCAGATTCAAAGTGCCTGTCATCCCTCCCGGCAAAACTATCATTTCACATTTTTCATAGTCCGCATCGGCGAAATCCATATCCGCTTTTATTTTTATTCCATGTCCGCCGCAAACTGTCATATCTTTTTGCCCTCCCGGCACTGAAACAAAAGCCCCTTCTATTCCGGCTCTCTTCAAAATATCCATTATGGTCACGGCTTCTATTTCTTCAAAGCCTTCTGCCAGATGTATAAATACCATGTATGACACCTCCTTTTATTTTATATGGATTCTCTTTGTTCAAAAAAACGGCCCGTACACATGTGCAGGCCGATGACTTTTTTTATTTTTCTTCCTCTTTTTTGTGTTCGGCTATTATTTTCTCTGCAAGATGCCCGGGCACAGGTTCGTATCTTTCGAAGTTCATAATGAAATTTCCTCTTGCCTGTGTCATTGAACGCACTGTGACAGCGTAATCAAAAAGTTCCGCCTGGGGAGCTTCTGCCATTATCTTCTGACCTCCTCCTGCCAGGGGTTCAGAGCCGAGGATCTTTCCTCTTCTTTTGTTCATATCTCCCATTATGTCTCCCATATACTCATCGGGGACTGTTATTTCAATATGCATTACCGGCTCCAGCAGGCACGGATTCGCATCTACTATACCTTTTTTGAAGGCCAGTGAAGCCGCTATCTTGAAGGCCATTTCGTTTGAGTCTACATCATGGTAGGAACCATCATAAAGGTCTGCTTTTATTCCCACCACCTTGCAGCCTGCCAGAGGCCCTTTGTCCATGGATTCTTTCAGACCTTTCTCTACAGCGGGAACATAATTCTTGGGTATGGATCCACCAAAAAGCGATTCGGTGAATTCAAGATTATCCTGCTGAGACGGAGAAAATCTTATGTGTACATCTCCGTACTGTCCTGCCCCGCCTGTCTGTTTTTTGTGTTTTCCCTGAACATCGGAACTGCCTTTGATCGTTTCTCTGTAAGCGATTTTCTGATTGACTCTGTCAACATCCACGCCGAATTTATCCTTGAGTTTTGCAGTTATTACATTTAGCTGCTGTTCTCCCTGTCCTCCCAGCAGAGTCTGTTGAGTTTCTGTGTTTCTCTGAAGAATGAAAGAAGGATCTTCTTCCATCAGTCTGTTGAGTCCCGTTCCGACTTTTTCTTCATCGCCCTTTGATTTAGGTTCTACAGCTATAAAGAAAGTGGGCTGCGGGAAGTCGATGGGCGGAAACACTACTATACTGTTCTTATCACAGAGAGTGTCTCCCGTCCTGGTATTCTGAAGTTTGCCTATGGCTATTATATCTCCTGCTTCCGCTTCTGCCGTATCCACTCTTGTCTTTCCTCTTAAGAAAAACATGGTTCCCAGTTTTTCGGATTTTTCGGAAACCGAATTGTATATTTCCTGTCCGCCTTTGAGTTTGCCTGAAATTATCTTTCCGAAAGATATTTTGCCCAGAACCTGATCGGCAACGGTTTTGAATATTAGTATGGCAGGTTTGCCGGAAGGATCACATTTCACTTCTATGTCTTTTTCCGAGCCGTCCTTTGCCGGATACGGTGCGTGATCAGTGGCTTTTGGCACAAGGTCTATAAATGTCTGCAGAGCCTCTTTCACCCCGGTTCCCTCATGTGCAGAGCAAAGCATAACAGGGGAGATATCCCCTTCTCCTATGCCTCCGGAAAGACCTTTGTTGAATTCTTCTTCTGTAAATTCTTCTCCGCTGAAAAATTTCTCCATCAGGGCCTCGTCTGTTTCGGCCACCGCTTCGTTAAGAGCATCTTTATCGTCAAGGGTCACTACAGATGTGCCGAATTTTGACTTCAGATCGGCAATAAGCTGATCTGTATCAACATTTTCTTTGTCGATTTTATTTATAAGGAAGAATCTTGGCACTCCAAGTTTCTTGCATGAATCCCATGCTTTTTCTGTTCCCACTTCAATACCGGAAGAAGCATCCACCAATATGGCGGCAGCCTCAACGGCTCTGAGCGTCGAGCTTACTTCACCTGCAAAATCAAAAAATCCCGGTGTGTCTACAAAATTCATCTTGACTTTGTTGAATTCCACAGGCACTAAAGATGTGCTTATGGAATAGCCTTTTTCTATTTCCATCTTGTCCCAGTCGGAGACCGTATTTCCGTCCTCGACCTTTCCAAGTCTGCTTATTACTCCTGTTGCCAGCAATGCCGCTTCCAGAAAATTGGTCTTTCCGGATCCGCCGTGTCCAACTAAAGCAACGTTTCTGATGGTTTCACTGGTATAGCCTTTCATATGCTACCTCCTAAATAGTTTTTTCAAATACAGCGTGAGTATTATATCATTTGTAGGAATCATTCGCAATAATAATTGAACAATTAGACGCAGGTTTGGTCTCTTTTAGTTCCTTCAGACCTTTTCATGTTCCATCTTTCTGAAATAAGGAAGCCTTGCCGCTATGCAAGTTACGAAAAAAGCGATAAGCAGTCTTACTACCACAACAACAAAAACATTTGCTCCGTTTATTCCAAACAGAAAACCCGTTTCAATTATACCGTGGCACAAATACATGAAAACCCCAATTAGAGCGAAATCCTTCTTGGAAAGGGGCTTCCTTTCATTGAGTTCCATCAGGGTGCCGGCTCCATAGGTCACTCCCATTACGGTGCCCACCAGCAAAGGAAATATGGCATCCCTGCTCATTCCCATGGGTTTTCCCATAAACTCAAGACGCTTTGATATTTTTTCCAGAATATTATACTGGACAAGCAATTCTATTATTATCATGAGGGGTATCAATACTTTAAGCAGATTCAGAACAGTTGAAAGGCTCCCCGTAAGCATTTCGTTTAAAATGTAACTCCAGCTTTCACTCACAGAAACACACCTCCCAGCCATCCGATAAATATGCCCACCAAAACTGCGGCAACCACTCTGTAAATCGCCAGTTTGCCTGAGGAAAATCCGATCTTGTGAGCAATGGCGGTTTCCACAGGAATGGAGTGGGCCATAAGGTTGACCATGGCAATAGTAGTAATGGCGGCTGAAGAAAATTCAAAACCGCCCATCGCTGCCACACAGCCGTATTCATCTGTAAAAATTCCTGTTATTATGGGCACCGCCGCATCTCCGGGCAAGTTGAAAAGTTTCATTACCGGCTGACAGATTTCCTGAAGCCACGGCATCACCGGCGAGTATTTGAGTAATACAACAAGCAAGTATATGGGTAACATAATTTTAAGGAGCATAAGTCCGGTCTTAAGCCCCTTAAAAGTTCCGTTTTTTATAGCATTGAAGAATTTCTTCATCTTATCCTCTTACAGATATCATCCTCTTCATTTTTTAAAACTCGGCCGTTCTGGGAGTTCTGGGGAAAGGTAAAACATCCCTTATGTTGCTTATACCTGTCAGGTACATTATCATTCTTTCAAATCCCAGCCCATAGCCTGAATGCTTCACTCCTCCGTACTTTCGAAGCTCCATATACCACCAGTAATCCTTTTCGTCAAGGCCTGCTTCGTCCATGCGTTCTTTGAGTGTATCATATCTTTCTTCTCTCTGGCTGCCTCCGATGATCTCTCCTATCTCCGGTACAAGAAGATCACATGCGGCGACTGTTTTACCGTCATCATTCTGCCTCATGTAAAAGGCCTTGATCTCCTTGGGGTAATCTGTTACGAACACGGGCTTTTTATATATTTCTTCTGTTATATATCTCTCGTGTTCTGTCTGGAGATCTATTCCCCATTCCACAGGATACTGAAAATCTTTGTGGGATTTTTTCAAAAGATCCACTGCCTCCGTATATGTCACTCTGGCAAAATCCGATTCTACTATATTTTCCAGGCGCTTTATAAGGCCTTTATCAATAAAACCGTTGAAAAACTCCATTTCTTCCGGAGCATTTTCCATTACATACCGGATGATATATTTCACCATTGCTTCAGCAACTTCCATATTGCCCTCAAGGTCGCAAAATGCCATTTCCGGTTCTATCATCCAAAATTCGGAAGCATGCCTTGCGGTATTGGAGTTCTCAGCTCTGAATGTGGGCCCGAAGGTATATACATTGCGAAAGGCCAAAGCGAATATTTCCGCTTCCAGCTGCCCGCTGACGGTCAACCCTGCCCTTTTTCCGAAAAAATCTTCAGAATAATCTATCCTGCCCTTTTCGTCTCTTGGAGGTTTTTCCATATCAAAAGTCGTTACCTGGAACATTTCTCCGGCTCCCTCGGCATCACTGCCTGTTATTATGGGAGTGTGCACATATACAAAATCATTTTCCTGAAAAAACCTGTGTATTGCGTAAGCCGTTATGGACCTTATGCGGAATACTGCGGAAAAAGTGTTGCTTCTCGGTCTTAAGTGAGCTATCTCTCTTAGATACTCAAGGCTGTGTCTCTTTTTTTGCAGCGGATAATCCGCATCGGATCCAGCTAAAACTTCGATTTCAAAAGCTTTTATTTCAAAAGGCTGCTTTGAATCGGGAGTAAGAACAAACTCTCCCCTGACCTTAAGTGCCGCAGAAATCGGCACCTTTGATATTTCATCGAAGTTATTGATAACTTCGGCTTCATATACCACTTGCACCGATTTGAAAAAGGATCCGTCATTAAGCTCGATGAATCCGAATTTATTGGAACCTCTGTTGGTCCTTATCCATCCTCTTACTGATATATCCTGTCCTTCATATTCTTTGGGATCTCTGTAAAGCTTTTTTATTTGCGCCTCTTTCATCATTTCTCCTGTGGTTTCATAGTGGGAAAAAGTATTATATCTCTTATGCTCTGTGCATCTGTCACAAGCATTATCACTCTGTCTATACCGATCCCCAGCCCGCCTGTGGGAGGAAGTCCTACTTCCAGTGCCTCCACAAAATCCTGATCCATTGGATGTGCTTCATCATCTCCTGATTCAAGCTGTTCCTGCTGATCTTTGAATCTCTGATACTGATCTATGGGATCGTTTAATTCGGAAAAAGCATTTGCTATTTCCCATCCGTTTATATATGCTTCAAACCTTCTTGTTATCCTGGGATCCTCCGGATCTCTTTTTGATAATGGAGAAATCTCCACGGGATGGCCCGTGACAAAAACAGGTCCGTCAAGATAACCGGGGACATCTTCACACTGCTCTTCAAAAAGCTCTGCTATTACAAGCCCTCTTGTCATCTTTTCCGCACCCTCAAGCCCGAATTTTTTTGCAACTTTTCTGGCCTCTTCATCGGTGTCTATTTTTGAAAAATCCACGCCGGTTATTTCTTTTACGGCATCTTCCATTTTGAGTACTTTCCACGGAGGTGTAAGATCGAACCGCTTTCCCTGATATGTTATCTTCATGGAACCGGTTGCTGCCAGAGCTGCCTTTGACACCACCTGTTCGGTAACCTCCATTACATCTTCCATATTGCCGTAGGCCATGTAGCATTCCATAGAAGTGAATTCAGGATTGTGATTCTTATCCATGCCTTCGTTTCTGAACATTTTGCCCATTTCATAAACTCTGTCAAGCCCGCCAACGGTAAGTCTCTTCAGATACAGTTCGTTTGATATCCGCAGTTTCATTTCAAGGTCCAGAGTATTATGGTAAGTTTCAAAGGGTCTTGCGTTGGCACCGCCGGCTATGGTGGTCAATATGGGTGTGTCAACTTCAAGGTAACCGAAATCCTCTTCAAGCACTCTCTTTATCTCTTTGATGATTGAAGCCCTTTTTATGAATAGTTCTTTTACTTCCGGATTAACGATAAGATCCACATATCTTTTGCGGTACCTTAGATCTGTGTCTTTAAGACCATGCCATTTTTCAGGAAGCACCTGCAGGGATTTTGAAAGCAGTACCACTCTTTGGGCTTCTATGGTCACCTCTCCCCGCTGAGTTCTGAAGACCTTTCCTTCAACTCCGATAATATCTCCTATATCATATGTCTTGAACCACTTATATTCTTCTTCGCCAAGAACATCTCTTTTGATATGAAGCTGGATCCTTCCTTTATAATCCTGAATATCTGTAAATGAGGCCTTTCCCATGACACGCTTTGCCATTATCCTTCCGGAAACAGACACATCTTTTCCTTCCATACGGTCAAAATCATCTTTTATGTCCTGACTGTAGGCATTCTGATCCCATTTCTCTATTAAAAACGGGTTCCTTCCGGCTTCCTGAAGGGCCTTTAGTTTTTCTCTTCTTATTACTCTCTGTTCATTTAGATCGGATTCGTTTTCCCTGTCAACTGTATCCTGTACTTTTTTATTATCATTCATTTTATCACCTGTTTATGCTTATAACTTCATACCTGATCCTGCCCTTTGGGGCTTCTATATCAACTTTGTCCCCCACTTTGGCTCCGATAAGACCTTCCCCCACCTTTGATTCATTGGAGATTTTGCCTTCAAAAGGATCTGCTTCTGTGGCGCCTACGATTATAAAGTCCTGGATCTTCCGGGTCTTTGTGTCTTTGACAGTTACTTTGCTGCCTATGTTGACTTTGCCCTTTGGAGATTTGCCTTCTTCTATTATTTTGGCTTTGCGCATCATGTTTTCCAGTTTGGTGATACGTTCTTCCAGTTCCGCCTGTTCATTTTTCGCAGCATCATATTCCGCGTTTTCTGAAATATCGCCGAATTCTCTGGCTTCTTTTATCCTTTCGGCTACTTCTGCACGTTTGACAGATACAAGTTCATCATATTCAGCTGATATCTTGTCATATCCTTCTTTGGTTAAAAGTACTTCTTCAGTCATTTTTAGTCCCTCATTTCCGACCTTTTGCAGGTCATTTCAGCCCTTGGCCGTATTGAAATATTATAAAAGAAAGGTGCTTCTTTGTCAATTTGCAAAGGTTATCTTTACATTGGGAGAATTGGTCGCATAAACGATTGTTGCGTAACAGAGATCGAACTCCATAATGTCTCCCACCTTTATATCCCTTTCAGCATCCTGTATATCCGCTATGGTATGGTCGCTGGACGCGCCCAGGATCTCTATTCCTTTATCCCTTGGATAGATCATGTCCGGAAAAGCATAGTCCACTTTTCCCAGAGCAAGCAAAGCTCTTCTTCTTATGCCTCTGTCCTCATACTCCTGTTTCATGCCGAAAGCATCAAACATTATCTCTCCAACGGGATGACTTGGCTTGTCCTTTACCTCTATCACTTCCGCCTTCAGAGTGAAAACATCCTGGTACATGAAACTCATGTCATACCCCCAAAGATCCCTCAGGTCTTTAGCAAGTATTATTCCCTCTCCCACACGCAGCAGATTTATCCTTTCAGGCATATTCTTTTCAAATACCCTCGGGAGTGAAGTCGTTGCCCCTCCTGAAATGAAGTCAAGTCTTCTTCCAATGCGGCTTTCTATGCTTTCTGCGATATTGACCAGCTCTTCAAGTTTCTCGGGTGTTGCGCTTACTGAGCCGTAACATCCAAGATTAGTTCCCACACCTGAAAGTTCAAGACCCTCAAAACTGTTTTCAACCATCAAAGCCACACTGACCATTTCCTCTGTGTCCCAAAAACCCTCTCTCAGGTCTCCCAGATCCGCCATCAGGATTATCCTGTGTTTTTTGTTCTGCATCAGCGCCTGTTCATTGAAGGCTTTCAATACTTCGATTTCACTGTGAAGACTTATGTCCGTAAGCCTTACTGCCTCCGCAGCCTCGGTTATCATGGGCACTCTTATCAGCATGAATTCTTTTGTTATTCCATGCTTCTTTGCATCCTCCACCTGTTCCAGTCTGGATGTGGCTATGAAGCGGCATTCAGAGTCAGCAAACTGTCTTGTGCATTCCGGTATACCGGTAAATCCTTTTACTACTCCGGCTACTTCTATGTTCAGTTCCCTGCAACGGACTACTATCTCGTCAATATTATGCCTGAGCTTCTTAAGGTCTATTTCAACTCTCGGGTACATCATGCCTCCTGTTTTCTGTTGCTTTCCACAAATCTCTTTATTTTTTTGGAAGTATTTTTTTCGAACTCTTCTTTTCTTATGATAACCTTTTTTATTTTTTTGAAAAACGGTGCGTTGGCATTTATTTTGTCAACTTCTTCCCAGACTTTGTCTTCCAGCTCTTTATCTGTTATTCCCTTGCCGAAAAGTTCTTCTACTTCATAATCGTCCAGTTTAACTGCGGCAACTATACTTGTATCTCTTCCGTCACTGGTGTCTTCGCCAAATACCATGGATTCCTCAATGAAGGGAACGTTGGAAAGATAGTATTCCAGTTCTTCAGGATAAACATTTTTTCCGTTCTTTGTTATGATAACGTTCTTTTTTCTGCCTGTTATGTACAAATACCCTTCATCATCCAGGTAGCCCAGGTCCCCGGTATAGAACCATCCGTCCTTTATTACTTCGGCGGTTGCTTCGGGCATTTCATAGTACCCAAGCATAACATTCCCTCCCCTTAAACATATCTCACCTATGCCTTCTTCGTTAATGTCCTCGATCTTTATGCCGAAGGTGGGGAATTTTCTCCCTACGGATGCAGCTTTGGGTGCTGTGTCGGGATTCAAGGCGCCCATGGGTGCACATTCCGTAAGCCCGTATCCCTGAAGTGCCTGTATACCGAAATCCTGTATGCCTTCCAGTACCTCAGGATTTATTGCGGCGCCTCCCACTATCATCATTCTCATCCTGCCTCCGAAAACAGCAAGGATGTCCTTGAAAAATATCTTGCCCAGATCTATGCCGATTTTCTTTGTTTTTCTGTTTATTTTTATTACTTTCTTCAGGGTTTTTTCTTTGCCTTTTTTGCGTACGTTCTGCCATATCTTTTTGTATAAGTTCTCAAATAATACTGGTACTCCAAGGAACATGGTCGGTCGCACTTCCGAAAGATTCTTGACAATCTGTTTCAACCCCTCACAATATGCGATAGCCGCTCCCTTATAAAGAGGCATCAAAAAACCGCATGTACATTCATATGTATGATGTATCGGCAGGACCGAAAAAAATATGTCCCAGTCATTCACTTTGAGCACCGTGGGAGATACCATCAGATCCTCCACAAGATTGCCGTGAGAAAGCATGACTCCCTTTGACAGGCCTGTGGTTCCGGAAGTAAAAAGCAGTACACTCATTTCATCCCTGATTATCTGAGCATCCAGGAATTCTCTGTTGCCTTCTTTTAGAAGTTCTCTTCCTTTTTCAACAAGACCTTTCCAGGATCTGACTCCGTCTTTTTCTTCATCGGCGTTCATATTAACCAACATCTCAAGAGAAGATGTTCCTTCTCCCTTGATCTTTGTGAATATATCTTTGTACTTTTCTGTGAAAAACACGCAGCTTACTTCGGATCTTTTTACCAGCTGTTCCAGCTCTTTGGCATTGAGTTCTTTGTCAAGGGGCACCACTATGCCCGTACCGCAAAGTACTGCCAGATATGAAACCGCCCACCAGTAGCAGTTTTCGCCTATGATGGCGATCCTGCGATCTTTTAAGCCCTCGTTTATAAGGGCAGTCCCCAAAGCATTTATATCAGCCATGGTTTCCTTATATGTTATTTTTTTGTAGTCTCCGCCTTTTTTTTCTTTTTGATAAAAGGCCACATGATCTCCGTACCATTCATCACTGGCACTGGTTTCTATCATATGCTTTATGTCCGTTATAGGGCGGCTGTCCCTGTACTTGACAAGCGGGTCGGGATCTGCCTTGATTTTTTCGGCTATTTCCACTGCGCGCTGCATGTCCCTTTCTTTTAGAACCTTGTATTCTTCTTTACTCAGCATTTTACATCCTCCTGTCCTTCACTGCTTTTATTCTCAGCATTGTAACGTTTGATTTTTCTTGTGGTGGTTTTACTGAATTCTTCCTTTCTTATGCCGAATCTTCTGACTCTCTTGTAAAGGGGCATTTCCTCATTTATATCGTCTATGACACTTTTTAACAGTTCCCTCAGTCCGTCTTCGTTCGTATCTCCCTTTTCTTCTGCTATGATCTCATAGTCGGGAAATATCTCTGCCTTTATTATGGTATCTCCCGTCCTCTCATCCTCTATCCCGTGAACAAGTACTTCCTGTATGTACGGACTTTCCGTCAGACAAAATTCTACTTCTTCGGGGAAAACGTTCTTGCCGTTTTTCGTTACGATAACATTCTTTTTTCTTCCCGAAATATAAAGGTATCCCTCTTCATCCATATATCCGTAATCCCCCGTATGGAGCCATCCGTCTATTATGGTCTCTTTAGTGGCTTCCGGATCGTTATAATAGCCAAGCATGACTGAGGGGCCCTGGCAAATTATTTCTCCCATGCCGTTTTCATCAGGGTCGATTATCTTTACCTTTGTGTTTGGCATAGGCTGCCCCACAGAGGACGCCTTGCTGCAACAGTCTCTGTTAACGGCAATTATCGGAGAATTCTCTGTCATTCCGTAACCCTGTATCATCGGTATCCCCATGGCCTCATAATCCTCAATTACTCTTGGATCTATTGCGGCTCCTCCTGCAATGAACTGGACCATCCCGCCTCCCGTCTGCTCATGCAGCTCTTTGAATATCTTTTTGATAATTTTATCATGATTATATAATTTCAGTTTTCTTGATATTATTATCATCCTTCTGGCCCTGCCGGCAGAACCGTTGGCCTCAAGTTTTTTCCAGATTTTTTTGTGCATGGTCTCAAATATCAGCGGTACACTGAGCATAACTGTGGCTCTTGACTCCACCATGTTTTTCTGGATATGTTTTAATCCCTCGCATATGGCCAGAGTTATGGCCTGATAAAGACCGGTAAATATGTGACATGTCAACTCATATGTGTGATGCATGGGCAGAACGGAAAGTCCGACTCCGTCTTCTATTATATCCACATACTGGGACATGTTATAAACATTTGATGCTATATTTTTGTGAGAAAGCATAACTCCTTTGGCCAATCCCGTAGTGCCGGAGGTGAAAAGCAAGGCGCACATTACATCCGGGTCTATTTCCGCATTTGTAAAACGCCTGTCTCCTGCCGCCATCAACCTGCTTCCCTTTTCTATGAGTTTCATCATCGAAAGTCTGTCATCTGTATCCTCTTCCGCTGTCATATCGATGACATATTCCACATTTCTCACATATGCCAGGACTTCATCCACTGCTTTTCCCATTTTGCGTGAGTGAACGATAACATTGGCACCTGATCTCTGTATCAGATGAGCGATCTCTTTGGGGTGCAACTCTCTGTCGATGGGCACCACCACTCCTGTGCCGTTGGTGACTGCCAGATATGCAACTACCCATTCATAGCTGTTTTCACCGATTATGGCTATTTTGCTGTCCTTAAGCCCCATATCAACAAAACTTGTCCCCAGAGAATCTATGTCAGCATCGAATTTTGAATATGAAATCGGTTTGTACTCTCCCCCGGGAGTATCTTTCACAAGAAAAGCCGGATAGGCTTTCCTTTTCTCTACAGACCCTTTTATCAATTCTCTCAGATCCCTTATTTCCCGTACTTTATAAAATTTATCTTTATATTTCCTACTGTTCATTTCGATCCTTTCTTTTCAAATTATATAGTAAAGTATTATATCACATTGTGGATAAATTGAAAATAATATATAATGAAGTCAGTGTAGTTGTTAACCAAAAGAGAGGATGTTTTCCCCGGAAAGACCGTAAAAACTATGAAAAAATCAATTGTGATATTTATTATAGCTTTGTTTTTGGGCATCCTTTCGATCCCCTCTCTTGCCGTTGCCAAAACCCCGGATCTCACATACTGGTCTGAACTTGATCTGCCTTTCCTTGAAGTCAACAAAAAACTCCCCGCAGAATATGATCTTCGGGATAAAAATCTGGTCACCTCCTGCAAGGATCAGGGATGGCACGGCACATGCTGGTCCTTTGCCGCTATTTCTTCCGCAGAGACCAATCTGCTGATGAAAGGTCTTGCAGGAGGAGAAAAAAAGGATCCCGGCAAGGTCGATCTTTCGGAGCTTCAGCTGGCCCGTTTCATGTATGACAGAAGCCCCGATCCCTCCGGTGGTACAAAGGGAGACAAGATCATCAATTCCACAGATGCCGATTATCTGGATGTTGGCGGAGAAGCATATCTCACCACTTTTGCTCTGGCATCATGGATGGGTCCCGTAAAAGAAAAAAAAGTGGAAACTTCCTATGAAGACGCCGATAAAAGCACCAAACTTGACAAAACCCTGGAATATGACCTTGACCTGGCTCATCTTCGCAATGCTTGGTGGGTAAATGCAAGAGATCGGGATTCCGTAAAATCCATGCTTATGAAACATGGCTCTCCGATCATCTGCTACTATTCGGGTTACTGGGACTACAGTTACCATGAAGTTCCGGGCGCATCTTCCACCAATATGACTTATTACAACCCTTATTCCGGAGAAATGCCGGATCATGAAGTTGCTGTTATCGGTTGGGACGATGATTATCCGGCGGAAAATTTTTATCCTTCCCCCGGAAAAGACGGAGCCTGGCTTGTAAAAAACTCATGGGGCAGCAAATGGGGGAATGACGGATGCTTCTGGCTCTCATACTACGATCATGGCATTGATGATTATGCTGTGTTCCTGGATTTCGACAAAGCAGACAATTATCAGTATATATATCAGTATGACGGAGGAGGTTCAACTGCCCAGGATATTGCTTACAAGAAGAAAGCCTTCATGTCCAATGTTTTCAAATCAAAAAAAGACGAAACCCTTAAAGCAGTATCTTTCTTTGCCACACAAAATTCCAAAATCAAATATTTTATTCAGATATATACTGATATAACAGATCCAAAAGACCCCCAAAGCGGTCGGCCCAGGCTCAGTGAAAAGCAGACAGGCAGGACCTCCTATGCGGGATACTACACTGTTGATCTGGATTATCCGGTGCGTCTGAAAGAAAAGTTGCCTTTTTCAGTGGTGATAGAGTTCAAAACAGGAAGAAACGAGAATATTTTTCTTCCTGTCGACACTGACGCTCAAAGATACGGCTGGTCAGAATATGATGTCACCTCAGCAAAAGGTCAAAGTTTTGTTTCAAAAGACGGCGAGGAGTGGAAAGATCTCAGCGCTGACGGAGATACCAATATTAGGATAAAGGCCTTCACCGACGACAGTGAGCCCCTTTGGGAACTGTGGATAGCCGGCGCCATCGTTATCATTGCCTTTTTTACTTTTCTTGCTGCACTTATATTCAGGGCCTCAAGGAAAAAAAGAGAAGAAAGGGCGAAAATATAAAATGACCTTTTTTGTGTCTGTCAGATCTTTTGCTTAAAAAAACCGTGCTTATTGCAGTATGCATATATCATACCTCTTCCGCTCCTTTGTATCCTGAAACCGGGATCCTGTTCCGGATAAAGCTTCACCGTCTGTATCCTGTCAAATGTAGCATATACAAAAAAAGAGATATAATGGTCTTTTTCCATAGGATGATCAAGAGTCACATAGTACTCATCCTCTATTTCATTTATACTCATCCTGTGCTGCAGCGAAGCCTCATCTCCATCCTCAGCTGTTTCCGCTTCCAGAGGAGGCAGCGTTATCCCGCAGCAGCTGAATGCCCCTTCTCCTGTGGAGCTGATGACATTCCCGCAAACCGGACACACATAGAAATTACATTTGAGCATATTTGCTGATTTATTGCGGTTGATCATGTATTCCCCCGATAAAAGCTCTGCCACTGAAACATTAAGAGCTTTTGCCAGGGGCTCTATCAGAGTTATATCCGGCAGGCCTTTGCCTGTTTCCCACTTGGAGATCGTCTTGTCGCTCACGGAAAGTATGTCCGCCAGCTGTTTCTGTGTGTACTTCTTATTTTCCCGCAGAGTTCTTATTATCTCCGATAACATAGTTCGTCATATCTTTTTTCCTTTCATTTTCCTCTTTGGACATGATACTATTTTTCAGGAACAAAAGAAACCTCCGCTTCGTAGAGTTTTATATCTGTAACCCGTGACCGTTTCCAATCATCCGTATTTTGAGATATGTCTTTGGGGATATTATTTTGAAATATATCTCCTTGATATATTCCTCCATCCTTACATATCCATTGCTAATGCTCTTTCTGCTCATCAAAAAACCCCTGCAAACTTGAAAATTCAGAGTTTACAAGGGGTTTTTTCCTGGTGGAGCATACGGGGATCGAACCCGTGACCTCTTGACTGCCAGTCAAACGCGCTCCCAGCTGCGCTAATGCCCCCTGCTATGGAGCCACCTGCCGGGGTCGAACCGGCCACCTGCACGTTACGAATGTGCTGCTCTGCCGGATGAGCTAAGGTGGCATTATTTTCTTCCGTCAAAAACGTACAATGGTATTCTACTATGGCACAAAACTTCCGTCAAGACAGACATTAAAAAATTTATCCGGCAATATATTTATTATAGCTTCATATTTTCTCGAAACGGCACTGGGAAAATGCGGTATCGAATCTGCATATCCCTCTGTAATCGCAATATGTACATGATGTGTATGCGTTTTTTCTCTTCGGGCTTTTGGATATATTCCCCTGCACAATACTTCTGCACATACCGTCTGCCTTCTCATATACCGCAGACAGCATATCATTAAACTCCTTTTCTTCCATTGCCCTTCCTTTGCCTTTGGAAGAAAGAACCGTCGTATCTCCTCCTGATATACTTGCCAGAACTTCGGGTTTATTTACCATTACACCGTCCATTCTAAAGGCTTTTCTTATATTCTCTTCAAGTTCCGAACGGAATATTTCATTTTGAGAATAATCCATATCTCCGGCATCTATATCCGGCTCTTTTACATGGAAATAAAATGTGCCTGCAGGGTATCTTTTTTTATCTTCGCTTTTTTCTTTTCCGGTGGCAGCTCTTAGATAAAGTATAAGTTGAAGCTTTATTCCTGCTTTCACTTCTTTTTCATCATATTTGTCTGCCCCCGACTTGTAATCAATTACTTTTACATTTTGTCCCGGTAGCATGTCCACCCGGTCTATTTTCCCTTCGATATATATTTTGGTCTCTTTCTCTGTTTCTTCCTGCCCGGGCCATATTTCTACGGGACCGATCCTTTTGTTCCGCCCAAATGGCTCTTCAAATGCCATTTTTTCTATTCTTCCTCTCCTTACGTGCTCTATCATCTGCCAGGAAGCTTCTTCGCATACCTCTTCGATCCTTTTGCTTCTATAGCTTTGTTCTCCCCTCCCGCTCAGAATGCCTTCTCTGTAATTACTTTTTTCGGCTGCCACAAAATCATGCACCATTTGTCTGCATTGATCACGGTTGACTGTCATCCACGGCGACCCCTCTGATGTTACAGGTATATCTGTCGTGAGTGCTTTGGAAAGCAGCATAAGACATTTATGATAAATATCTCCCATATCAGCCGGCCCCACTTCATACTGTTTTCTCTCATCCGGGTGAAGACCATACCTGACAAAATGTGAAAAAGGGCATCTTCCGTAGCATTCCAGTCTTGAAGGACTTATGGAGATGGAACCTTTTTCTGATATCCCATAAAGAATATCCGTCAAAGCTTTTTGAGGATTTTTTTCTTTGCCTTTATAAAGAAGCCCTTCCTTTATCATCGCCAGTTCTGTTTCCCCTTTTTCTCTATACCAGGACATGACCTCTTTCCATGGTTCCTCCAGTGCTTCTCCCGTCTTTTTTCTTCCAAGAGCATGGGTGAGATGATTAAGTGTGCTTTTTTCAGACTCCACCAAGTCAAAAACATCACCTCTGCTGACTATATCCTTTTTCACTTCCGCATTGGGAAATATATCTCTTATTTTTGAAAAGAGTGAAGACGGCTTCAGCCTCTTCCCTTCCGTATCTGAAGCAGCCCAGCTGATCCATATCAGGTCTTTGGCCTTTGTAAGGTTTCTGTAAATTGCCAGATCCTCTTCCATGTTGCGCAACCGATCTATTTTGCATATCTCTATTCCGTTATTAACAAGAAACATTTTTTCGTCTTCGCTTAGTATATCCTCCCCGCTTACATTAGCGGGCAACACCCCCTCATTGGCCCCCAGTATCATCATTATTTTTACGCTACTTATTCTGGTCCTTTGCATGGTCCCCATTATAAGCCCATCGGCAGCAGGAGGAAGGACTCCTATCTCTACCGAGGAAAATCCGGCTTCAAAAAGCAAGGCATAATCCTTCATGGAGATCTTTTCTTGACCTATTATTTCTACCATCTGATCCATTAGTCCCGCTGTGACATTCCATATCTGTGCTGTTTCTTCAGCTTCCTCAAGATGTCCGACATGCTTTTGCTGTGAAATCAGTGTCTCTGTTTTTTCAGGCACTCCTGATTTATCCGCAAGAAAATCATAAAGTAATGCGGTTTTTTCATTTACAGTCCTGGCTTCTTTTAGTCCGGTCCCCAGGGCTTTCATGGGCTCCACAAGCCGTGATCTTAAATCATTCAGTTCTTTTATCCCGTCTTTTCCGTATTCTGTCTCCCCTTTTACAAATTCTTTTTTCCATGCGGATCCTCTTACTTTATATTTGTGTGAATAGTTTTCCAGTTCTTCGATTTCATTGTTTTCAAAACCTGCCAGTCCTGTTTTCAGCATACTGAAAACATCCTCGGTTTTATATCCGCCACCGATAATATTAAGCAGGGAAATAATATAACTGACTATGGGGCTATGCATTATGTCTCTTTTCCTGTCCATAAAAAGTTCTATACCGTATTCTGCAAAAACTCTTTTGCAGATACTTCCCCGCTCCGTCATGTCGTTACATATGACTGAAATATCCTTATAGCTTATCCTTTTTTCTCTCACGGTTTTTCTTACAAAAGCAGCTGCGGTTTCTGCCTCTGTATAAAAGTTTGCCGCTTCGATAAGTTCTATTCCTTCAGTTATATCATGTGCACCGGCGGGCAATGAAAATACTTCTTTCTCCAGTTTGTCAATTACGGGAGCTCTCTTAGCAAGATATTCCCTTCCTATCCTGAAACAATTTTCAGGCCGGAGCCTTTTTATCATTTCACCTGTTATACCAAAAAGTTCTTTGTCCGGACCACGGTCATCCCAGGTCATAACTATATTGACCTCAGCAGATGCATTACGTAGTTTGCTTATGACTTGCAAATTTTTTGGGGTAAAGTAATCAAACCCGTACACCCAAACTGTTTTTTTTCGTATTTTTTTTGAGTCCTGTATTTTCGCCGAAAAAATGTCGATCTGATCTTCTGTGTCTATATACTTTCCTTTTATTCTTTTTTCATATTCCGTATATATTTTTTCTATATCCGACAGTTTTCTGAAAAGAAAACTTTTATTATCAACATGTTCTTTTATTTCTGCCAGCATTTCCGGCGATACTCCGTACTGCTTCATTTCGGATATAAAATTGTTTGTCATATCTATAAAAGTACTGCTTGAACAGGATCCCTTGTATAATTCCAATTCATTGCTTATCTTCATTAGTATTCTGGAAAGCAGCATATGCCTGCCTCTTTTGTCTATCAGTGTCTTTCTCCCGCCGCCTGTTTCAGATAGTATAATGGTGGCCAGGCGGGAAAAGCTCATTATCTCCATATCCAAAAGTATCTTTTCATTTAAATAAAAAAAGGCATCCCTCTCTGCTTGCAGAGTATACTGATCCGGTACTATCATTATTACTTCTCTGTTATTCTGCTGCCGGCTTCTTTTTATGCTTTCAAATATGAATTTTTCTTTTATGAGATCTTCTCGACCATAATAAACATTCAGCATTTGTCTCCTTTCATCCTTCCAGAATTTCTAACAGATCATCTGCTTTTTCTATAATATGATCCGGCCCATTCCCGCTTTTTATTTCATCTTTCTTTACTGCGATTGCCCAGCCCACAAGAACAGATTCCACTCCTGCGTTTTTCGCACAAGTGATATCATGCATAGTATCACCAAGCATTATGCTTTTTTCGGGCTTGGAGCAAAGCTTTTTTAGTGTTATTTCAAGAGGCTCCGGATCGGGTTTGTGTTTTTTACAGTCCTCCATGGTGACTACTGCATCAAAATACTGCCACAGATCGTATTTGCTCAAACCCTGTGCTGTGGTCACTGCCAGGCGGGATGTCACCAATCCTGTTTTATAACCCCGCTTCTTGATTTCCGAAAGAACTTCCATCATACCGGGAAATATGGTTATCCTTTCTTTGAAACT
>DAIMEC010000002.1:0-22010 GCA_036725465.1 Bacillota bacterium
AGAAGATGAAAAAATCGTGTTGTTTTTTGAGGCGGCTTTTACTTACGGGGGATGAATGCTAAACTGGCTGATATAGGTTTGAATGATCCCGGTAAAGTGGAAATATTCCGGCAAAAAACAGACAAATACTAAACAGATAAATCCGGTAAAACAGGAAGAACCGGTAAAGCAGGAAGAAACGAGGAGAATAAATGAAAAAATTCGGATGGATACTTTTTTTGACATCTTTTGCCGCATCGGCTGTTTTGAGCATAATTCTGGTGGCAGGGACTTTTGGTGCATCCGGAGCTGTGCTCTCGGCACTGCTTTTTCCGGTGACAGCTTATGTTTACCCGATTTACGCAGCAGCCACCATTGGAGGATATTATTTTATATTCCCGGTGGTTTTTTATGTTTTACAGATAGTTGCATTTCTAATATGCTCTTACGGATACGGGAGTGAAAAACTTCCGGGAGGCATTGAGACCGAAGATGAATATGAAGCAAGGGGCTTTGGAAAAGCTGCCGGCGGAATACTTAAAACCGGAGGAATGGTTTTGATTTTTGTAACTCTTTCGGTTTTACTGGGAGCCTTTACAAGAGCAGCAATAATAGACGGAGGGGTCACCTGGCTTTTGCCGGTGGCGGCTATAGCGGCTGCGGCCCTCGTTATATGCATACCGATGAGAATGAAAAATGGCAGCAGGTACAACATAAGGAACCGCAAAAAAAGAGACCTGATAATAGCTGTGGTACTGGCTGCCGTATTTGCAGTATCCGCCTATTTCGGATATGACTATTTTTTCGGTCCGGCTTACAGTTCTTATGATCTTTCAAAGTATATAAAAGTGGGTCAGTACAAAGGACTTGAAAAAGAGCAGACCTCAATAAAAGTAAAGGATTCCGAAGTAAAGGAGAAAATAGATGAAAACCTTAAAGCGGCAGCAACCACAGAAGAGACAGAAAAAGGAAAAGTTGAAAAAGACGATACAGTCAATATAGATTATGTGGGGAAAATAAACGGCAAAAAATTTGACGGCGGCTCTGCAGAAGGCTACAGTCTCACCATAGGTTCAGGCACCTTTATCGATGGATTCGAAGATGGACTTATCGGCAAAGAAATCGGAGACCCCGTATCTTTGGATCTTACTTTCCCCGAAGATTATTCGGATGAAAGTGTGGCCGGCAGAGATGTGGTATTCAAAGTTACCATCAATTCAAAAGAAGTAACAGTTGTTCCGGGACTTAACGAAGAATTCGTACAAGAAAACAGTGACAGCGATACAGTAAAGGAATACAAGAAAGAGATAAAAGACAAACTCTATAAACAAAAAGAAAAAGAGGTTGCCGAAGAGCAGAAAACAAAACTTTGGAACCAGGTGGTGGAAAGCTCTGAAGTATTAAAATATCCCAAGAGAGAAATAGAATCTCTGCAGAATGATCTGATAAATGAATATAAAGATTATGCAAAGCAGTATGAGATGGAATTCAAGGACTTCCTAAAACAATATGCCGGTATAGAAAGCATCAAAGAGTTCAAGAAACAGGCAAAGGAATATGCCAGGATAATAATCAAGGAAGAAATGGTGCTTTATTATATAGCCGATAAAGAAGGTATTACCCTGTCTAAGGAAGAATATGATGCATTCGTTACAAAAACTTTGAAGACTTACGGGTACACAAGAGAACAGTTTGAAGAAGCTCAGGGGCAGAGTTATGAAGATGCTGTAGGAAAGAGCGTTATCGAAAGACAGATATATATGGAGAAAGTAAAAGATTTCATATTCTCAAAAGCCAAAATAACAGGAGAAGAGCAATAAGATAGTCAAAGCAAAATATAGTTTTTCTTATTAAAAAACATTGTATGGGGCTGCAATTTGTGGTAGTATCGGTACGTTAGTTATCAATCGGACCTTGATTGCAGCCTTTTTTTTGCGCAAAAGCAAACAAAGACAAGAGGAAACAAGGATAAGAACGAAACTACGATTCTCTGGAGAGTCCCATCAAGGGGCGCCGAAGGTGGAGGCCGGTCATGCCGGTGAGTCTCTCAGGCAACAGGACAGAGCATAGTAGCGATGTCTTCTCTCTGGAAAGTCGAAATTATCGGCTTTTTTTATTTATTTTTCAGGAAAAGAGGAGAAGCGAAATGGAACAATTTACGAACATACTGGTCAGTATTGATGATGTGGTATGGGGAGTGCCCCTTATCATACTCATAATGGGGACCGGTATATTACTCACGGTAAGACTCGGGGTTTTACAGTTCAGACATCTGGGCAAGGCACTTAAGTATATGATCCACAATGAAGAAGGCGGAAAGGGAGAAGTCACCAGTTTCGGCGCCCTTTGCACGGCAATGGCAGCTACGGTGGGAACAGGAAACATAGTGGGAGTGGCAACAGCCATAATTGCCGGCGGCCCCGGAGCTTTGTTCTGGATGATCCTTGCAGCATGTTTTGGGATGGCAACAAAATATTCGGAAGGGCTTTTGGCAGTAAAATACCGTACTTTGGATGAAAACGGACATGCATTGGGCGGACCTTTCTACTATATAGAAAAAGGTATGGGCAGTCGGTGGAAATGGCTTGCCAAAACCTTTGCTTTCTTCGGAACGGCTGCCGGACTTCTTGGCATAGGTACCATAACACAAGTAAACGGGATAGCATCTGCAACAAAAACTTTTTTTGATCCGGAAAACAAAAATATTGCTTTCAGCATAGGCAATATGGAATATTCGTGGGTAACAGTAATAACGGCAGTTGTGGTTACGGTGCTGGCGGCACTGGTTATAATAGGTGGTATAAAAAGGATCGCCAGGGTTGCAACAGTTATTGTTCCATTTATGATAATGGCATATGTGACAGTATGCGTATCAATACTCATCGTGAATGTGGCAGAAATACCTGAAGCTGTAGGGACTGTATTTGCCAGTGCCTTTGGAGTAAGAGCCGCTGCCGGCGGCGCTCTGGGAGCAATGATGATAGCAATGCAAAAAGGTATAGCAAGAGGAATATTTTCTAATGAATCAGGGCTTGGAAGCGCACCCATAGCAGCAGCGGCAGCTAAAACAAACGAGCCCGTAAGACAGGGGCTGGTTTCCATGACCGGTACGTTTATGGACACGATAATAGTATGTTCAATGACCGGTCTTACCATAATGGTGACAGGAGCATGGGAAAGAGGGCTGGAAGGCGTAGATGTTACTATAAATGCCTTTGAGACAGGTCTTCCTTGGAATAGTGGGACAGGAGCATTTATACTGATGCTGAGCCTTGCATTCTTTGCTTTTACCACGATACTCGGATGGGATTATTACAGTGAAAGATGTCTTGAGTATTTGACCGGAAAAAATTTAAAAGCCCTTTCGGTTTTCAGATGGCTTTACATACTGGCAGTTCTGATCGGACCCTTCCTGACCCTTTCTTTTGTATGGACTTTTGCAGACATTTTCAACGGGTTAATGGCCATACCCAATCTTATAGCACTGGTGGTTCTAAACGGTGTAGTCGTTGCCGAAAGCCGAAGTTATTTCAAAAGACTGAATACAGGACAGCTTGATGACGGCTTCCGGAAAAAATAGGTTTCTGATAATCAAGAGCTGTTTATGGTATCATCGTGAACAGCTCTTTTATTACAGTATTTTTACATTGTTTTTCTTGTTAGATACCACAATATGTAGTAAACTTATAAAGATAAGATTTTTTTAGTGTATTTGAGGGAGGTCAATCATATATGAGGTGTCCGTTTTGTGAGAATGAAGATACAAAAGTCATTGATTCAAGGCATACAGAAGAAGGGCATGCAATAAGAAGACGCAGAGAATGTGAGAAATGCGGCAAACGATTTACGACTTATGAAAAAATCGAAGAAATCATACTTATGGTTATAAAAAAAGACGGCAGCAGAGAAGCATTTGACAGAAGCAAGATAATGAACGGTATAATCAAAGCCTGTGAAAAAAGACCGGTTCCTCTTTCTGAAATAGAAAAGGTAGTTGATGACATTGAAAGAGGTCTCAACAATATGATGGAAAAAGAAGTCAAAAGCACTTTTATCGGAGAGCTTATCATGGATAATTTAAAGGAGCTGGATGAAGTCGCTTATGTAAGATTTGCATCGGTATATCGCCAGTTTACGGATATTAATACTTTTGTGGCCGAAATAGAAAATCTTCTCGGCAGCAAAAAAAAGAAGGGAACTCAAAATTGAAGGATATTTTCAGGGTGGCCATTGACGGTCCCGGCGGCGCCGGAAAAAGTACTGTTGCAAAAGAAGTTGCAAATGCGCTGGGCATAGATTATATAGACACAGGAGCCATGTATCGTGCCGTCGGATATAAAATAATAAGAGAGGGCATAGATCCGGACGATGAGGAAACTGTCGAGAAGATGCTTTCAAAAACAGACATAGATTTTGTTAAGGGAGACGTAATGCTTGACGGAGAAAAGGTAAATGGTCGGATAAGGACTCCCGAAGTGTCAGAAATGGCGTCTTTATGTTCTGCTTATTCTTTTGTTCGCAAAAAACTTGTGGCAGCACAGAGAAAAATGGGAGAAACAAAAAGTATAATAATGGACGGAAGAGACATAGGAACAAACGTACTTGCCGATGCTGAATATAAGTTTTTTGTTACCGCTTCCCCGGATGAAAGGGCAAAGCGCAGACAAAAAGAATTATCTGAAAAGGGCGAAGATATTTCTTACGAAGAAGTACTGAAGGACATAATCAAACGAGATCATAAAGATACAACAAGGAAACTGAATCCCCTGAAACAGGCGGAGGATGCAATACTTATAGATACCACGGGAATGACTGTAGAAGAAGTGGTAAGCAAAATACTCAAGGAGATAAAATAATGGCTTTAGTAAGACCTTTCAGAGCAATACGACCTAACAGACAATTTGCGGAAAAGGTGGTTTCACTGCCCTATGATGTGATGAACAGAGAAGAAGCAGAGGCAATGGTAAAGGATAATCCATACAGTTTCCTTCATATATCCAGATCGGAAATAGACCTGCCGGAACAGAAAGACCCCTATGCTCCCGATGTTTATGAAAAAGCAAAAGAAAATCTGCAACAGTTTCTTGACAAGAAGATTTTTATTGAAGAAGCCAAACCCATGTTCTATATATACAGACAGCAAATGAGAGACAAGATACAGACCGGTCTTGTGGGTTGCGTTTCGGTGGACGATTATTTCAATGACATAATAAAGAAACATGAACATACGAGAGAAGAAAAAGAGCTGGACAGGACAAGGCACTTTGATGTGTGCAGCATGCATACCGAACCCGTATTTCTGGCATACAGGGACAACAAAAAAATCGACACGCTTATGGAAGGTTATATAACAAATAACCCGGCTGAATATGATGTGACAACATCAGATGCTGTCGAACATAAGCTCTGGGCAATAACCGATGATAATGTTATTGCCGGACTTGCCGGAATTTTTGCGGAAATACCGGCACTTTATATTGCCGACGGACATCACAGAAGCGCTTCCGCCTGCCAGGTGGGAAAGAAAAGAAGAGAAGAAAAACCGGATTACACGGGAGAAGAAGAATTTAATTATTTCATGGCTGTTATATTTCCTGATAAAGATCTTAATATACAGGATTACAACAGAGTTATAAGGGACCTGAACGGCAATACATCTGAAGAAATGATAAATAAAATAAAAGAAGCGGGATTTGATGTCGAAGAAAAAGGTACAAAACAGTATTTTCCTGAAAAAAAACACATATTTTCCATGTTCCTTGAAGGTAGATGGTATAAGCTAACTGCAGAATCATCGGTCATACCAAGACATATAACAGACTCACTGGATGTTTCTGTGCTGCAGGACAGGATACTGTCACCCATACTTGGTATAGAGGATCCCAGAAAAGATAAAAGGATAGACTTTGTAGGCGGTATAAGAGGACTTGATGAACTTGAAAGAAGGGTAAATGACGATATGAAAATAGCGTTTGCATTGTACCCTGTTATGATAGAAGACATTATGAAAGTATCGGATAATGACATGGTGATGCCCCCTAAATCCACCTGGTTTGAACCAAAACTCGGCAGTGGTCTTTTCCTCCACAGGATATAGAAAACATGTTGAGTGAAACGGAGCCTTTTTCTTGTATAGAGTTGTAAAAAATGTTAAAATATAACGCAGTTTTGAGAAGAGGGAAATAATGGAGATGCCGGATAAGACCTTAATGGTACATAAGTACCGGAAAGGAAACGGCATTATGATACTAAGAGAACTACCGGAAAACGAAAGACCCAGAGAGAAACTGATCTACAGAGGCAAGGGTTCCCTGAGCAATGCGGAACTCATCGCAATACTCATAAGGACAGGCAGCAGGGACATGTCTGCCCTGCAGCTTGCGGAAGAACTGCTTTCCATGGACAAAAACGGGATATTTTCCCTGGGAGAATGCTCTGTGGAAGAACTTTGTGCAGTGAAAGGAATCGGAAAAGCTAAAGCCTGTCAGATATCAGCAGCAATGGAACTGGGAAGAAGGGTAGCAGCCACACCCAGAAAAAGCAGACAGAGGATCAAGGGCAGCAGAGATATAGCAGGAATATACATGGAAGAAATGCGTTACTGCAAAAAAGAGTATTTCAATGCGGTAATGCTTAATGCAAAGAAAGAGATAATAGCGTCTGAAAATATAGCTATAGGAGATCTTTGTTCCAGCATAGTCCATCCCAGAGAAGCCTTTCTTTGCGCAGTGAAGCGAAGCGCTGCGGGGGTCATATTCATGCATAACCACCCTAGCGGAGATCCAAGACCCAGCAAAGAGGATATCGATGTGACAGAGAGACTTTGTGAAACCGGCCGGATACTTGGAATAAGTGTACTTGACCACATAATAATTGGAGACGGAACTTATATCAGCCTGAAAGAACAGGGACTGATATGAAATATTAACAGAAAAAATGTATGGAGGAATAGCAAAGTGATCAGTTTTTCATCAAGAGATATGGGGATAGACCTGGGAACAGCAAACACAATTATTTACATGAAGGAAAAGGGGATAATATTGAATGAACCTTCCGTTATTGCCTATGACAAAAATATTGGGGAGATAATTGCCACCGGCCAGAAGGCAAAGGATATGTACGGCAAGACTCCCGCCAACATAATAGTAGTCAAGCCCCTGCAGGACGGAGTGATATCAGACTTTGATATGACCTCGGAGATGCTCCAGAGATTCATCAAAAGATCTCTGGGAGAAAGAAAACCCTCGGGATTGAGAGTGGTGGTCGGAGTGCCCAGCGGTGTCACAGAAGTTGAAAAACGTGCTGTGGAAGAAGTGGTAAGACAGATGGGGGCAAGAGAAGTATATATACTTGATGAACCGACAGCTGCGGCCATTGGGGCAGGGCTCAATATTGATACTTCAGAAGCTTCAATGATAGCGGATATCGGCGGAGGAACAACTGACATCGCAATACTTGCAATGGGAGGTATAGTTGTCAGCACCTCTTTAAGATATGCGGGAGATAAATTCAATGAGGCGGTAATACAATATATAAGAAAGAAAAAAGGAGTACTGATAGGTGACAAGACGGCAGAAGAGCTAAAAATAAATGTTGGAAGTGCCCTTGTTGATAAAGACACCTCCGGTGAGGAAAATCTCTATTCAATGAAAGCAAGGGGAAGAGATCTTATTTCAGGTCTTCCCAAAACTTTTGAAGTTTCCAACAAGGATATGGAGGCGGCCCTTTATGAGTCCATGGAGCTTATAATAGATGCACTAAAATCCACGGTAGAAAAAGCACCACCGGAGATCGCAGCTGATATCGCAGAAAAAGGAATGGTCCTTTCCGGCGGTGGTGGAATGATAGAAAACCTTGATAAACTCATAAGCCAGAGAACAGGAATGATAGTAGAGAAAGCAAAGGATCCCCAGGAGGCAGTTGCCTTGGGAACAGGCAAAAGTCTTGATAATATAGAGAAACTGAGAAAATACGTTGATGCCAAGAAAAGATAGGGAAACCAAAAATGAAATGGATAAGGCAGCATAAAATTTTTTCTGTTACAGCCGTTATAGTTATTGCTTTATGTTTATTTGTGCTGGGCTCATATCTGGCAGGCGGCGGTTCGGGCGTGCTGGGCCGTGGGGTGCAGAGTGTGATAGCAGCAATAGAAAAACCTCTTTCGGCTTTTACCGGCGGAGCAAGGGATACTTTCAAAGGGATATTCAGATTCAGTAGTGTACTTGAAGAAAATGAAAATCTAAAAGAAGAAAATGCTATTCTCAGACAGGAAAATATTGATCTTTCCATGAAAAAAGATGAGCTTGACCGGCTGGAGGAATTGTCAAAAGCATTTGATTTTGAACCATATTCGGGACAGGGCAAAGCTGTGGCTGCAAGGATCATATCACTGAACAATTCAAACACATATGATGTTTTCACCATTGACGCAGGATCTTCAAAAGGGATCGAGAAAAACGATATCGTCGTTGACGGAGAAGGACTTATTGGGAAAGTCAAAGAAACCGGAGACAGCTGGGCAAAGGTTGTTTCAGTCCTTAACGAAAACAACAGCATAAGTTTCAAAGTCCAGAGAAAAACTTCCATTACAGGAATAGTTGCCGGAGACGGAAAAGGAAAGATCGCGGGGTACCTTATGGACAACAAGGCTACAATCGTCAAAGGTGATGTTCTGGTGACATCGGGCATAGGCATATATCCCGAAGGTATAAGAATAGGAAAAGTCACTTCCGTTGATTACAACGATGACATGCAACTGAAAGAAATAACTGTAAAGTCAACTGTCAAATTCACAAGTCTTCAAAAGGTGGCGGTCTTTAAATGAGTTATAAAAAGGCCGTTTTACTGTTTGCTTTTGCATTTATAATGCAGCTTTCCATTATCAATCTGATAAACATCAATGGGATCGTACCTGACCTTACTCTTTGCCTTGTAATAATGATAACTTTTTTGTTTGAAGACGGCTTCAGATACGGTGCCATAGGCATCATAAGTGCTCTCCTGCTGGATTTGTGCACCGGTCAGTATGTGGGCATAAGTTCTCTTGGAATGATCATAGTTATGGCAGGAATAGTACTTTTATGCAGGAGCATGAACCGGGAAAACAAACTGTCTTTTGTCATAGTAACTGCTGCAGGAACTCTTATATATGGATTGTTACTCTGGCTTTTCATGGCCATGCTGGGTGATCCCACAGGCATATTGTATGTACTGATGTATCAGCCTTTTTATATGGCATACAACATCGTATTTTCATTTATTTTGTATTTGCTCATGATAAAAAAAGCAGTTAGACACAGAAATGACAGGTATTTTGTATGAATGATTTTCTGTCCAGGTACAATAAAATACTTTTTTTGCTTCTGGCGCTTGCCATTATACTTTTGGTAAGGCTTTTTATCCTTACGGTAATACAAAACAATGACTGGTCCGAAGCAGCGGAGGGAATAAGCACGAGAAATATATCCACCACGGCTCCCAGAGGAGAAATATATGACAGAAACGGTAATCTTCTTGCCGGAAACAAACAGACCTTTACAGTAAAAATGAGTGCCGAAGATATGACCGATAAAGAGCTTAACAGCGTAATAACAAAGCTTATTGGCATCCTTGAAGATAACGGCGACAGTTTTGAGGACAATTTGCCTATAAAAGCAAAAAACGGAAACTACTATTATACTTATGAAACAGAAATAAAGAAATGGCTTGAGAAAAAGGGATTTCCCCAAGACTATACGGCGGAAGAGGCATTTTTTGCCCTTAGGGATCAGCTGGGAATAGATAAGCAGCTTGACAGATATGATGTCCAGCTTGAAATGCAGAATATGTACAATGAATATCCGCCGATTTCCGTTACAAGGATGAAATATAATCCGGAAATAGAGAAAGAGGAATTTCTGGAGAGTTACGGCCTCAGCAAAAATGTCAACGCTGAAAAAGCTTTCAAAGCCATAAGAAAAGAAATGGATATATCCCCGGGAACGTCGGAAAAAGAAGCCAGAAAAATCATGGCTGTAAGAAATGAGCTTGAAATGCTGGGATATAAAAAATATATGCCGGCCACTATATCAAAAAATGTATCAGACGATACAGTTATGATAATTGAAGAAAACAGCAGTGAACTGCAAGGTGTAGAAACAGCATCGGAAACAACAAGACATTATCCTGCCGGCAAATCCGCATCTCATATATTAGGTTATATGGGTAAAATATCCGAAGATAAAGAGGAAGAATACGAAGAGAAAGGGTATGAAAAAGGTGCGGTAATAGGGCTTTCGGGAATAGAGGGCAAATATGAATCCATTCTCAAAGGAATCAATGGCGCAAGAAAAGTTCAGGTCAACGCATATGGAGATATGGTCAAAGAGATAAGCGACTCGGAACCGGAAAAAGGCAAGGACATATATCTCACACTGGATCTTGATCTTCAGAAGTCTGCAGAGAGATCTCTTGAGCAGGGACTTGCCGCAATAAGGGCCGGCGGAGGATTCAAAAGCAAATATGGCAGTGCACCCATTTCAAAAGCTGCCCCGGCGCAGGTGGGAGCGGTGGTCGCTCTGGAAGTTGAAACCGGAGATGTGCTGGCAATGGCCAGTTATCCGGATTACGACCCCAATCTTTTTGCTGAAGGAATAAGCGAAAAAGACTGGGACTCTCTGCAAAGCGAAAACCCAAGAGATCCACTTGCCCCTTCTCCTCTTTATAATGTGGCAACACAATCAGCAGTGCAGCCCGGTTCCACATTCAAAATGGTAACTGCCACCGCAGGGCTTGAATGTGGTCTTAATCCCTATAGACTGCTCAGAGACGGAGGGCATATAGAAATAGGAAACAAGACTTTTGCCTGTGTTGTATGGAATATGAGCAAAAGCACCCATGGCTATGTGGATATGGCAGATGCCCTGGAAGCTTCCTGTAACTATTATTTTTATGATGTCGCTACAGGGAAAGACTGGGCCGACGGAGGCTCTTTAGGATACAAAAAAAAGATAACAGTAGATACAATAACAGATTATGCCTCCCAGTACGGACTTGGTGAAGACACAGGCATTGAGATACCTGAGGCAGTGATACCTGTACCTTCAGAGGAGAGAAAGACCGATAACCTGAAGACCAGCCTTAAAAATGTTCTATATGCCGCAGCTGAAACATATTTTAAACCTAAGATCGTAAAAAACAAAGAACTTCTGGAGGAGTCAATAGAAAAAATAATAAGCTGGGTGGGCCGGGACATAGGGCGCGCAGAAATGATAAACGAAAGGTTGCCTAAGCTGGGAGTCAGAAAAAGTCAGATAGAACCTTTGGCAGATCTGTGCCTTTACACATATTATAATCAGGCGGACTGGAGTGTGGGAGATGCCATGAATATCGCCATAGGACAGGGAGAAAATGCATATACGCCTCTGCAGATGACCAATTATGTGGCCACCCTTGGAAATGCAGGCAAAAAACACAAAGTGAGTGTTGTAAAAAGTATTGAAGATGAGGGACAGACTGAAGAGGAACAGACTGAAAAAGTCCGGGTAAGCAGCGATAAATATTTCGACCAGATAATAGACGGTATGAAGCAGGCGGCTGTGGGATCCAGAGGAAGTCTGGGAGCGCTTTTCAGGAATTTCCCCGTGGAAGTAGCGGCCAAAACCGGTACAGCCGAAAGGGGAGGATATGTCCCGCCCAAATCGGAAGTCACATATATAAAGCAGCACCTTTATGCATTTGACAGTTCACTGAGCTGGAGTAAAATAAAAAAAGAGATGAACCGTCTTATGAAAGAATATCCCGAAACATACACAAATGAGAATACAGCTGTAAGACGTGCGGTTATAAATCTAAGTAAAAGAAAAATAACCACAGAGACACTGGATCAGTTCAAGTCAACTTATGACAATTTTGCATGGGTGGTAGCCATGGCTCCTGCAGATGATCCCAAGATAGCTGTCTGTGTAATGGTAGTGCAGGGAGGTACAGCTGCCAACGCCGGACCCATAGCCCGGGAAGTGATAGGCGATTACCTTAATGTAAACGGTGAAAGCATTGAATATAAAACATATAATAATGAAACAGGTATTCAATAGAAAGGAAAACATGGATGAGCAGATCTGTTCTGATAGCATCGGGAAAAGGCGGCACCGGTAAAACTTTCTTTGCTGCCAATGCAGGAGCACTGCTGGCGATGAAAGGACATAAGACAGTTATACTGGATATGGATATGGGACTTCGCGATCTTGATCTTTATATGGGTCTTGAAAGCAAAGTTGTTTATAATATCATGGATGTACTTTCCGGGACATGCAAAATAAAGCAGGCCCTAATAAAAGACAAGCGTTTCAGGGATCTTTATATAATGGCGGCAGCTACGGCAAATGACAGAAGAGATGTGACACCCCTGCATGTAAAAATCCTTTGCGAAAAACTGAAAGAACGTTTTGATCATATAATCATAGATGCCCCCGCAGGGATCGGAGAGGGGCTGGAACTGGCTGCGGCAGGCGCTGATATGGCGGTGGTGATAACTGAACCTGAAATTGCATCGGTAAGAGACGCAGATGCTTTGGACAGAAAAATAAAAGATTTTGGGATAGCTGAAACATACTGTGTGGTGAACAAGGTGAACGGAGAGCTGATGACATCGGGGGTTGTACCGGGGATATCGACCATATCAAAAGGTCTAAGGATGGAAATAGCCGGGATGATACAGAGGGATAACAATATAAATATTTCCACAAACAAAGGAGAACCCATAGTAATGAAAAAGGGAACGTATATAGAAAAAAATATGGCAAAGATAATCGAACGGATACTGGATTGAAAATCAGGCGAAAGCCTGATTTTTTTATGTTTTATATCAAAAGGTCACACCACGGTTCCTTATGGCCACATTTATTATGAAGCCGGTGGCCACCATGCACGAAAGAATAGATGTGCCTCCGTAGCTTATGAATGGAAGAGTTATTCCCGTACAGGGCATTACACCCATGCACATTGCAATATTTTCGAAAATCTGAAAAACGAACATGCCCAAAAATCCCATAACTACCAGGGTTCCGTAAAGATCCTTTGCGGACAAAGCCACTTTGGATATGGCATATATGAACCAGGTATATGCGGCAATAAGAACTGCACCGCCTATAAAGCCCAGTTCTTCCACAACCACCGAGAATATGAAATCGGAATTTCGAACAGGAAGGAAATCCAGATCCTTTTGTGTCCCCTGAAAAAGCCCTTTCCCGAAGAAACCGCCGGAGCCTATGGCGACCTTTGACTGCCATACCTGATAGTTGCCCTGGAGAGCCAGATTGTCGGGATGGATGAATGCAGTTATCCTCTCCTGCTGATAATCGTCAAGCAGACTGTAAGCAGCGGGAATAAAAAGCAAAGTAATACCTGCGCATTTTGCAAAAAGCCTGCCGTCTATACCGGCAAAGAATATCATTACGATCCACATGATTATGAAGACCACAGCACTACCGAAATCCTCTTTCAGGACAATGAGTATAAAAGGTGCGGCATAAAGCGCTGCCATGAGAATGCTTTTTAGAGTATAAAGTTTATCACGGTTGCGGTTAAGGTAGTTGGCCATCAAAAGAACAAAAGTAATTTTGATTATTTCAGAGGGCTGCAGGGTTGTGATGCCAAGGTTTATCCAGGATCTGGCACCATTGACCTCAAGGCCTATAAAAGGCAGATAGGGCAGAAGCAGAAATACTACTGAGCCTATATAAAGAGGTCTTTCTATTTCCTCAAATACGGAATAGTCCATACTGGCTATTATGATAATAAGAACAAAGCCGATCAGATATGCAGCTGACTGGACAATGACATCCCTTGAAAACACTATATGGTTATCGTATGAAGTGCTGAACATCATCAATATGCTCAGGATGCAGAAGAAAACCGGAAGAAGTATCAACGGCTTGCTGACATTTTTGAAAAGATCATGGAAATTGTCTAATTTCTTCATGCTTTGCCCTTCGTTTACCTTGACATAATAACAATAAAAACATTATAATATTACATGTAGATTATATCAACATTTAATTCGGTAATGCGTGTTAAATATATTAAAATCAAGCTTGGCGTTTGAATAAATACAACAGAATATCGGAAGGAGGTGTTATTTAATGCCAGACATAGTTTTAGCTGTAATAGTTGGACTGGTTGCATTGGTGATCGGCATTTTAGCCGGCTACATCATCCGAAAAACTTTAGGCGAAAAGGCCATTGGAAGTGCGGAGCAAAAGGCCAGGAACCTGATCCTGGATGCAGAGAATAAATCAGAGACCATAAAGAAAGAAATTGCTCTCGAAGCAAAAGAAGAAGCGCACAGACTGCGAAGTGAAGTTGAAAGAGAGATAAAAGAGAGAAGGAACGAAATTTCCAAATCAGAAAAAAGACTCATACAAAAAGAAGAAACAATTGATAAGAAGCTTGAAAACATAGAAAGAAAAGAAGACAGCATTACAAGCAGAGAACAGAATATAATCAACAAACAAAAAGAGCTGGAAACACAGATAAAAAAACAGAACGAAGAACTGGAGAAAATCTCCGGATACACGGCCGAAGAGGCCAAAGCCATATTGCTTTCAAATCTTGAAAAAGAAATAAGAGTAGAGGCTTCTGTGCTTGTAAAAGACATCGAAACAAAAGCAAGAGAAGAAGGAGAAAAAAAGGCTAAAGAGATAATAACAGGTGCAATACAAAGATGTGCTGCGGATCATGTGGCTGAAAGCACAGTATCTGTTGTACCCCTGCCCAATGACGAGATGAAGGGCCGGATAATAGGTCGTGAAGGACGTAATATCAGAGCCATTGAAACTCTGACGGGTATCGAATTAATAATAGATGATACACCGGAAGCGGTCATCTTATCGGGCTTTGATCCGGTAAGAAGAGAAATAGCCAGACTGTCTCTGGAAAAACTGATTATCGATGGCAGGATACATCCCGCCAGGATAGAGGAGATGGTAAACAAATCCGAAAAGGAAGTAAATGCATCTATAAAAGAGGCCGGAGAACAGTCAACCTTTGATGTGGGAGTGCACAACCTGCATCCCGAACTTATCAAGTATCTTGGAAGACTCAAATACAGAACCTCATACGGACAAAATGTTTTGAAACATTCTGAAGAAGTAGCTTATCTTGCAGGACTTATGGCAGGCGAACTGGGCTTTGATGTAAAACTCGCCAAAAGAGCCGGACTGCTACACGATATCGGCAAGGCTGTAGATCATGAAAAAGAAGGGACCCACGTGGAACTGGGCATCGAGCTTTTGAAGAAATACAAGGAATCCCAGGCGATCATTGATGCTATGGCTTCTCATCACGGTGATTATGAACCAACGACCATGGAAGCGGTGCTTATCGCAGCGGCGGATGCATTGTCTGCGGCAAGACCGGGAGCCAGAAGAGAAACTCTGGAAACATACATTAAGAGACTCCAGGCTCTTGAAGAGATTGCAAACAACATGGATGGAGTGGACAAATCATACGCGATACAGGCAGGCAGGGAAATAAGAATAATAGCCAAGCCGGATCGGGTCAAGGATGAGGAAATGCCTTTCCTGGCAAGAGAGATATCAAAAAAAATAGAGGAAGAGCTGGACTATCCGGGACAGATAAAAGTAAACCTCGTGAGAGAGACCCGGGCAGTGGATTACGCAAAATAAGAGTTTTGAATTTGATCTGAAAGGGCAGTTTTACTGCCCTTTCTTTAATAAGAGGAGCAAAGGCGCAAAGAAACGGGGAACAGGAGAAAAAATGATAGTATACCTTGATAACAGTTCAACAACAAAACAATATGACGAAGTGACAGAAATAATGTTCAAATGCATGCAGGAGGAATACGGAAACCCCTCATCCCTTCACAGGATGGGATTCGCTTCTGAGAAAATAATAAAAAAAGCCAGAGAACAGGTCAGTGAAGCCCTTTCCCGTTCAGGGCTGTGTGCCGCCGCTGAAGGAGAACTCTTTTTCAATTCGGGAGGTACGGAATCAGATAATACAGCTGTAATTGGGGCTGCAAAAGCCCGCAGAAGATATGGCAACAAACTGATCACATCGGAAGCGGAGCACCCTGCCGTGCTTGAGTCATTCAAAAGACTGAAAGAAGAAGGGTTTGAAATTTCCCTCATAAGAGTAGATGAAAACTGCAGGATCGATATGGAGCAGCTAAAATCTGAAATAAACGAGAAGACTATCCTTATATCTTTAATGAAAGTAAACAATGAAACGGGGACTATACAGCCCATACTCGAAGCGGCAGAGCAGAAAAAGAATGCTTTGTTTCACACCGATGCGGTCCAGGCATTTTGCAGAGTTCCCCAGTCGGTTCAGAATGCAGACATGATATCAATAAGCTCACATAAAATACATGGGCCCAAAGGTGCGGGAGCACTATGGATAAAAAAGGGTACAAACATAAAGCCTTTGATACTGGGAGGCGGTCAGGAAAACAAATTTCGTTCAGGTACGGAAAATGTTCCGGCCATAGCAGGTTTCGGTATCGCAGCCGGGAAAGCATCAGATGGAATGGAAGAAAAAATGAAAAGGATGTCAGACATCCGAAAATATCTGCTTGAAGGGATAAAACTGGAAATAGCGGACATAAGCATAAACAGTCCTGTTTATTCATGCTATGAGAAAAAGCAGGAAACTGGTGAGGCCCTTTGCAGCCCTTCTATTCTGAACATTTCTTTTCTCGGCACAAGGGGCGAAGTGATCCTTCACAGACTGGAACAGGAGGGTATTTTTGTTTCCACAGGATCTGCATGTTCCTCAAACAAGAAGGGCAAAAGCCATGTCCTTTCCGCCATGGGGCTGTCGGAGAAAGAGTCTGAAAGCGCAATAAGATTCAGTTTGAGTGAAACCAATACGATTGAAGAAATGGATCATGTCGTGTATAATCTTAAAAAAGCAGTTGATAAATTCAGAAAACTCGGGAGCTTGAGATGAACGAAAAAAACATTTATATCATAAGATGCGGAGAAACTGCGCTTAAAGGTCAGAACAAACCATATTTTGAGCGTATGCTGGCGGACAGGATCAAGAAGATACTCAAAAAGTTTCCCGGCATAGAAGTGAAAAGGCATGAGGGGCTTATTTTTGTGAGGACAGAAAAATCAACTGCGGAGAAAGACATACTGAAAGAGACAGGAAAAGTTTTCGGCATTGCGTCCATAAGTCCTGCTGTTGAGGTGGAATCCGATATGGAGAAAATAGGCACGGCAGCAGTTTCATATATGAATGACCTGATAATGAAAAAAGGTATAAGAACATTCAAGGTCGAGGCAAAGAGAGCAGACAAATCATTCCCTGTAAAATCACCGGACATAGCAAAAAAAATCGGAGCGGCGGTCCTAAGAGGATGTGCTGTTCTTAGCGTTGATGTGCACGATCCCGATGTACATCTTTTTGTTGACCTAAGACATGACAAAACATATATATATCAGCAGAAAATAAAAGGTTTCGGTGGCCTTCCCCTGGGCACCAACGGAAGAGGCATGATATTGCTTTCCGGGGGGATAGACAGTCCCGTGGCTGCATGGATGATGGCAAAAAGAGGGATGCAGATAGAGGCAGTCCATTTTCATTCATATCCTTATACCGGTCAAAGGGCCCAGGAAAAAGTGGCTGAACTGGCGTCGATCCTGGCCATATACTGCAGCAGGTTCAAATTACATATGATAAATCTGCTTCCTATACAGGAGCAGATAGTGCAGAATTGCCCCGAAGAGGAAACCACAGTGCTGCTGAGACGCTTCATGATGCGGGTAGCAGAAAAAGTCGCCACAGATGCCGGATGCGGCATGCTTATAACAGGGGAAAGCCTGGGGCAGGTGGCCAGCCAGACTGCCGATGCTATAATAGTAACGGATGAAGCAGTAGAAATGCCTGTGATGAGACCTCTGATCGCCATGGATAAAGTGGATATCATGGATATTGCAAAAGAAATTGAAACATATGAAGTCTCTATAATGCCCTATGAAGACTGCTGCACAGTTTTTCTTCCCAAACATCCCGTAACAAGGCCAAAGATAGAGAGGATAAAAAGATCCGAAGAAAGGCTTTGCGTAGACGAACTCATAAATGAAGCTTTAGGCTCAGAAGAAATACGTGATATATACCCAAAATAAAAAAGCGGGAGATCCCGCTTTTTTTATTAACGGATCTGATAGAAAGCGTCAAATCACGAGTGCCTTTTTTTATATTTTGTGAAACAAAAAGCAAGCGCAGTGATGCCGGCGGCAAAACCAATCGAAAATATGACTAAGGGCAACTTGGATCTATTTTTCATAAATACCTCCTTGAAAGCAATGTATCATGCTCATTTTTATTGTAACACGGCGGCTGCAAAAGGAGCAAGACAAATGTTTGAAAAGTCAGAAATTTCCGTTAAAAAACGTTGGAATTTCAGCAATAATTATATTAGAACTTAGGTGAAAAAAATAATAAAATCCACTTGCAAAAGTAACAAAAACATGTTTTACTTATTATGTTATATTGTTAGAAATATAACAATATATTTTGGCAAAAATACGGTGGTATATTCAAGATAAAATAACTAACCGATAAAAATATTTAAGGAGGCAATTACATGAACTTTCAACTGACTAAAGAACAGGAATTTGTGCGGAAGATGGTAAGAGAGTTTGCGACAAATGAAGTTGAACCGATCGCAGCCGATATCGATGCTGAACACAGATTTCCTGAAGAGAATGTAAAGAAAATGGCAGATTACGGGCTTTTAGGGATACCGTTCCCCAAGGAAGTAGGAGGGGCAGGCGGAGACCAGCTTTCATATGCAATAGCTGTGGAAGAGCTTTCAAGAGTATGCGGATCTACAGGGGTTATATGCTCTGCCCATACATCTCTTTGCTGCTGGCCCATATATGCATGGGGCAATGAAGAGCAGAAAGCAAAATACCTGCCGGATGTCTGTTCCGGAAGAAAGCTTGGTGCTTTTGGCCTGACAGAGCCCAATGCGGGAACAGATGCGGGCGGGCAGCAGACAAGAGCCGAGCTTATCGGAGACCAGTGGGTGCTTAACGGTGCAAAAGTATTTATAACCAACGGCGGATATGCAGATGTATTTATTATAATGGCTATGACCGACAAGAAAAAGAAAACCAGAGGAGGAATAAGTGCTTTTATAGTCGAAAAAGACGATCCCGGATTTTCAATAGGCAAAACAGAGGATAAGATGGGCATCTGTGCTTCTTCCACAACAGAACTGATTTTCCAGAACTGTACTATTCCAAAGGACAGACTTCTGGGACAGGTAGGAGACGGATTCAAAGTTGCCATGTCCACTCTTGACGGAGGCCGCATAGGCATTGCATCCCAGGCACTGGGAATAGCACAGGGAGCATTTGATGTGACTGTTGAATACATGAAAGCCAGAAAACAGTTCGGCAAGAAACTATCCCAGATGGAAGCTCTGCAGTTTGAGGTGGCAAATATGGCAACACAGATAGAAGCGGCAAGGCTGCTTATATACCAGGCAGCAGACATGAAGGAAAAAAATCTGCCCTACGGAAAGTATTCTGCCATGGCAAAGCTTTTTGCTGCAGAAACTGCTATGTACGTTACAACCAAGGCTGTTCAGCTCCATGGCGGATATGGATACACAAAAGACTATCCGGTGGAGAGAATGATGAGAGACGCCAAGATAACTGAAATATATGAAGGTACTTCAGAAGTTCAGAAGATGGTTATCGCAGCATCGGTTTTCGGTAAATAAAGACAGGAGGAAAACGAAAATGGCATTTAAAATAATCGTATGTGCAAAACAGGTACCTGATACAAATGTTATCAAGATCAATCCTAAAACAGGCACATTGATCAGAGAAGGCGTTCCAAGCATCTTGAACCATGACGATGCAAATGCGCTGGAAGAAGCTTTGAAAATTAAAGATAAATATCCCGATACTCATATAACGGTGGTATCCATGGGTCCGCCTCAGGCAAAGGACATGCTTCTTGAATGTCTGGCCATGGGAGCAGACGAGGGCGTTCTTGTCAGTGACAGAGCTGTCGGAGGATCCGATACATGGGCAACATCCAATGCGATTGCCGCTGCCATAAAAAAGATCGGTGAGTTTGATCTTATCTTTGCAGGGCGTCAGGCGATAGACGGAGACACTGCCCAGGTGGGACCCCAGATCGCAGAAAAAATGGATCTGCCTCAGGTCACATATGTTCAGGAATTTGAAATAGAAAAAGATATGAAAAGCATAACAGTAAAAAGAGCGTTGGAAGACGGCTATGAAGTTATAAAGATAAAGACGCCATGTATGCTGACAGCGATAAAGGAACTGAATGCTCCAAGGTATATGACCATTGGGGGAATATTCGGTGCCAATGAAAAACCCATACATGTATGGAATGCAAAGGACATAGCAATTGATCTTGATACTGTAGGTCTTGAAGCATCTCCGACCAACGTTTTCCGTTCATTCACTCCTGCCCCCAAAGGCAAGGGCGTTATCCTGGAAGGCGACACCGAAAAGGAAGTTGCAGAAAAACTTCTGATAGGCCTAAAAGGCAAGCATGTAGTATAAGAAGGAGGGAAAACAAAAATGGCAATTGAGATAATAAAAGATAAATGTATAGGATGCGGCATATGTTTCAAATCATGCCCCATGGATGCATTTGAATTTGAGCCTTATGACGGCAATAAGCTGGGCAAGGTGGCAAAAGTAAATTCGAAATGTACTTTCTGCAACCAGTGTCTTACCGCCTGCAAATACGGTGCAATAATCGAAAAAAAGACACAGGGCGGAGAAGTGGATTTTTCCGCATATAAACATATATGGGTATTTGCGGAACAGAGAAACGGAAAGCTGATGAATGTGGCTCTGGAGTTGATAGGAGAAGGATACAGACTGGCAAAGGAAATAAGTCCGGACACAAAAGTCTGCGCTGTTATCATAGGCGACAAAGATGCAAAGGTTGATGCCCTTGAAAAGGAATGTTATGAGTACGGAGCAGAAAGTGTCATCATGATACAGGATCCTTTACTTAAAAACTATACAACAGACGGATATACGAAAGTACTTACTGATGCCATCCAAGAGATGAAACCGGAGATAGTTATATACGGAGCGACACATATAGGAAGAGATCTGGCTCCAAGGGTGGCTGCAAGACTGGATACGGGCCTTACTGCTGACTGCACAAGACTTGATGTTAAGGTGTCAAGCTATATCGAATATGCAAAAAAGAATACTACTCTTGACACATCCACCCTTGACCCGAACGATGAAAGCACAGGAATCAAACAGACCCGACCGGCCTTCGGCGGAAATCTTATGGCTACCATTATCTGTCCCAGAACCAGACCTCAAATGTCGACTGTACGTCCCGGCGTAATGCAGAAGAGAGAAAGAGTTTCCGGTGCAAAGGGAGAGAGGGTGGACTACAAGCCCGTTATAAGCAAGGACGACATAAGGATCGAGATAATAGACATAGTAAAATCGGCAAAAGAACTTGTTTCACTTACTGATGCGGAAATAATCTGCTCAGGCGGAAGAGGACTGGGCGATGCTTCGGGATTCGAGCTTATACAGAAGTTTGCAGATAAAGTAGGAGGAGTTGTGGGTTCGTCCCGTGCCGCAGTCGATTCCGGATGGATAGATCATTCCCATCAGGTTGGACAGACAGGAACTACCGTTAAGCCTAAAATATACTTTGCCTGCGGGATCTCAGGAGCGATACAGCATCTGGCCGGAATGCAGACATCCGATATGATCGTGGCAATAAACAAAGATCCGGATGCACCCATATTCGAAGTTGCCGATTACGGCATCGTTGGAGATCTTTACAAGGTCATACCTAAGATCATAGAAGAATGGGACAAAGCAGAAGAGCTTTATGATGCCTCAACAAAACAGTAGATAATAAAAGATATAAAGGATCATAAATCGGTCATAAGATCATCTCTGCCAATAAGATACAATTTTGGCAGGGATGATTTTTATTTAATAGGGCGTTTAAGCCCGTGTCGAGTGCGTGGGCGCACGAGATAAAAACCA
>DAIMEC010000003.1:0-19730 GCA_036725465.1 Bacillota bacterium
AACCGCCAGGAGTACGGAGATGATCAAATTCATTGTCTTATTCTGAAACATCTTTTTTCCTCCCAAGCCTGTTTATTGCCGACTTTAGCCCTGAAACCTGTTTTTCGGTTCCCTTGTTGATATAAACATTAAGCAGTATCTTTTCAACTGTTTTGATATCAAGAAATCTGTCAAGTTTACCGTCTTCCGCAATGGAAATTATGCCTGTTTCTTCAGAAACAACAAGAACCAGAGCATCAGAATTCTCAGTTATTCCTATGCCTGCTCTGTGCCGGGTCCCCAGATCCTTTGAAAGATTTTTGTTTTGTGTAAGAGGAAGTACGCATCCCGCAGAATAAAGCTTATCGCCCCTGACAATTACCGCACCGTCATGTAAAGGTGAACCTTCGTAAAAAAGATTGACAATAAGCTCAGCCGAAATATCGGCATTGATTATGGTGCCGGTCTCACAAATGTCTTCCAGGGCTGTTTCTCTCTCAATTACAATTAGGGCCCCCGTCTTGTCTGTGGACATTGTCTCCAGCGCCTCGGCAAACTCCGTAACTATCATTTTGCCCTTGACCTTGTCCACCTTGCCGAACACCGGTTTTATTATCTTGCTTCTTCCCATGTATTCCAGCCCGCGCCTGAGTTCAGGCTGAAATACAACGATAAGGGCGATTATACCCACCGTCATCGTTCCCTTTAGTATCCAGTTCAGAGTATGAAGGTGGAACCAGTCGGATAGAAAAAAAGCCGCCACCAAAACCAGCAGACCTTTGACAAGCTGCTCAGCCCTGCTTTCTCTTATGAAGCCCAGTATCTTATATACAACGAAAGCCACTATAAGTATGTCGATGATATCCGTGACTCCTATGTCGGATGCCAGATTATTTAAAAATCCTTCCATAAAGTTCTTCTTAAGTCAGCCCCCTTTATCAGTATGTTGTCTCCAAAAGGCCGTAGTCATCGTCCTTTCTCTTATATACCACGTTTACGCTGTCTGTTTCCATATTGAGAAAAACAAAAAAATTATGTTCAAGCATTTCCATCTGGAGAATGGCCTCGTCTGTGGTCATTGGTTCAAGTTCGAATTTCTTTGTTTTTACTACTTTTATTTCTTCCTGAACTTCTTCAGGCCAGTCGGCGAAAACAAAATCCTTGTTGTCTTTATGTTTTTTCTGTATCTTGGTCTTGAATCTGGACATTTGAGTCGATAGTTTTTCGACCACGTTATCTACCCCTTCATACATGTCACCGGATACATCTTCCGCCCTGAAAATCATGCCTCTTACCCTTATTGTCGCCTCTATTTTCTGTCTGTTCTTCTCTGCGGAAAGGGTCACATTCACAATTATATTATCGGAAAAATATTTGCTCAATTTCTCCATTTTCTTTTCGATAGTATCTTTTAAACGATCGTTTGCATTCACATTTTTGCTTGTTATTACAACCTTCATTTCATGTACCTCCTTTGCTGAATATATGCATAAAACAACCCAGTTTTATTATAACATATCTTTTTCTCATAATACAATAGTCGCTTCAGCTGACCTGGTCTTTGCCCCCACACCTGCCTGCCGGACTTTGTCCGGAGGACTTACATCTAGACTGCGCCATGCTCGCCGCAAAAAGCGGTTTACGTGGGTCCTTTTGCCCGCAGCTGGCCTGGACTTTCAACCACAGACCTGAAGCGACTATTCTATCCCCTTGATAAATTCCCTCCCGCTGCAAATGTCAGAATATCCACTGCCGATGCCCCCTTTTTTAGAAGCTCAAGGCTGCAGCTGTCAAGAGTACTGCCGGTGGTGAATATATCATCTACAAGGAGTATTTCTTTTTCTATTATATCCTTTTCTCTGCCTTTTTTGATGCAGAATGCATTTTTGACGTTGCTCCTCCTTTCTGCCGTATCCAGAGCTTTCATTGGTTCTGTATTTTTGTTTCTTATCAGTATGCTGCCGTCAAATGGAATATCTGTTTTTTCTGCAAAGTATTTTGCCAGAAGTTCCGACTGATTATATCCTCTTTTCTTTTCCCTTGAAGGATGTACCGGCACAGGTATGACCATATCCCATATGATTTCTTCCCTTTTCATCCTGTCTGCCATTATTTCTGCCAGTTTTCTTCCTATATATGACTTGTCGTTATACTTGTAATCCATCATTACTGCTCTTTCATAGAGTCCGTAACGGGAACATGTATAACCTTTTCTGAAAACATGTTCCGTATCCATGCAGTCATGACAATAATCATTTTTATATGTTTCTTCCAGGATCTTACCACATTTTTTGCATGTTTTGCTGATGGCCCAGTGAAATTTTTTGATACAGGAATCACACAAAGCATAAGGCCTGCTTTTGTCTATAATACTTCCGCAGCATATACAGTATATATTAGAAGGAAATATAACTTCGAATATATTTTCTTTTATTTTCATACTTTCGCCTTTTTCTCTTTTTATATGCTTCCTCTGTCCAGGAATCCTTGAAGTCTTGCCTTGAGTCCGGAATATCGCTCTTTGATGCTGTTATTATCCACCATTGCCTGCATTCTTATTTCAGATCCTACTACTATAACAGCTTTTTTTGCTCTTGTTACAGCGGTATAAAGAAGATTTCTGGTAGAAAGCACAGGCGGGAACCATGATACGGGAATCACGACCACAGGGAATTCACTGCCCTGGCTTTTATGTACAGTGACGGCATAAGCAGGCTCCAGTTCATCCAACTGGGAAAAATCATAAACAACATACTTGTTACTTTCATATTCTACTGTAAGTTCATTGAATTCATTGTCTATTTTTTTTATTGTTCCCACATCGCCGTTAAAAACTCCTTCTCCTTCGGCAAAATCATCCGCCATCTTCCATTTAAGCATATAATTGTTTTTTATCTGCATCACTTTGTCATTTTCACGAAATATTTTTTCTCCGTATACTTTTTCTGAAAGTAATTCGTTGGAGGGATTCATTATGCTCTGGATCTCTTTATTGAGATTGACGCAGCCCAGAAGCCCTTTCCTCACAGGCGTCAATACCTGTATGTCTCTCGATGGATCCAGATCCTTATAGTATGAGGGCAGTCTGTTTCCGCAAAGTTCCAATATAGAAGCTAATACTTCTCTTTCACTTTTTTTTCTGATCATAAAAAAATCTTTGTCTTTTGTATTGCAATCGGGATATTCTCCTCTGTTTATCCTGTGTGCGTTTACAACTATAAGGCTTTCTGCCGCCTGTCTGAATATCTCGTTTAATTTTACTGAATATATAAATTCACTTTCCAGTATATCTCCAAGCACATTTCCGGCTCCCACAGAAGGCAGTTGATCCGAATCTCCCACCATTATCAGTCTCGTACCGGGTTTTACGGCATTTAGAAGTCCGTTCATAAGCATCAGATCTATCATGGAGCTCTCATCTATTATAACTGCATCCTGTTCAAGGGGATTTTCCGCATTTCTTCCGAAAAACATAGCATCTTCGGATTCCGAATAATAGTACTCAAGAAGTCTGTGGATAGTAGAGGCTTCATGTCCCGTTGTCTCGGTTATTCTTTTTGCCGCTCTTCCGGTGGGAGCCGCCACAGCTACACTCATGTCGCTTTTGATCAGTATCTTTATTATACCGTTTATTATTGTAGTTTTCCCCGTACCCGGACCTCCGGTTATAACGCAAACACCATTACTGATAGAAGTCTCGATGGCATATTTCTGATTTTCCGAAAAGTGTATGCCGGTATCTGTTTCAGCAGCGGCAATAAGGCTTCCTATTTGCGTGCTGACGGGTTTAAGGTCTGCTTTCTCGAGGTTTAACAGCCTTTTGCATACGTTTTGTTCTGCCATAAAATAGGGCATAAGAAATACCGCATTCCTGTCTTCGATTTTTTCTATTCTTATTTCATCTTCAAAAGCCATTGCCGCAAGAACATCATTGATGAGAAAACTTTCAATATCCATCAGCTCCCCTGCTTTCTCACAAAGCTCCTTTTGTGGCACAAAAGTGCTGCCCGATGAGGCGAAATGCATAAGAACAAATTTTATTCCGCTTTTTATCCTGAATTCATCATCTTTGTCCACTCCCATTTTTTCCGCAATAAGGTCAGCCTTTTTGAAGCCTATCCCGAAAACATCTTCTGTAAGTCTGTAGGGGTTTTCCTTAACTGCTTCTATCGTATCTTTGCCATATACCCTGTAAAGTTTCATGGCATACTCTGCACTTATTCCAAACTGCTGGAAATACAAAGTCATTTCAGCAAATTCTTTATGTGTCTTGAAAGCCTCTGCTATGGATCCCGCCCTTTTTTTGCCTATACCCGGCACTTCTGTAAGTCTTTCAGCCTCTTCTTCTATTATTCTGAAAGTGTCCTCTCCGAATTTTGATGCTATGGCCTTTGCCGCCTTTGGACCTATCCCCTTCAAAATGCCGGAAGCCAGAAAACCCTCTATGCCCTCTGCAGAGGAAGGCAGCACCTCACGGCTCTGAGTGAATACAAACTGCTCTCCGTATTTTGGATGTATCTTGAAATCTCCCCGCAAAATGAAAGTGCCGCCTTTTTTGCAACCCGGCAGTATCCCCAAGGCTGTGAAGCTTTCTTCTTCCGACTCCACATATGCAATAGTATAGGCATTTTCCTTGTTATGAAAAATTATTTCTTTTATTTCTGCTTTTTTTTCAGTCATTCCTGCTCCATGATAAAATCGCTTTACCCTTTTTTTCTTCGTGCGCCCCGAATAAGAAAAGATGGCGTCCACTTATGTGACGCCATCTCTCTGATCAAACAAGAATTATTTGATAATATCTTTATCTTTGTTTTCTTTTCCGTCATCTGTTACTGTCCCCGAGATTTTATTTTCATCATTTTTTTCCGTCACATTGCTATTGAAAGCAGCACTGTTTTCCATTGTCGGGGCTCTCAGGTCGCGGGGAGGGCTTACTTCAAAATCAAATTCATCTTCTTTTACATTTATCTCCTTGCTTATAATACTGCCTTTGACCCTTGCACCCATGTCTATTGCCACTTTTTTCGTATCTATGTCTCCAATAAGTATGGCTCCCGAATCAAGTTCAACTTTCTCTTTTGCATATAAAGTGCCTTTAAGTCTGCTGTCCAGTATGATATTGCTGGCATGAACATCTCCGAGAATAGTACATTCTTTCATTTCCGCATCATTTTCAGCATCTATCCTTCCTTTGATAGAGGCCTTGTTGAGCAATATATTTTTGCCTTTTATGTCCCCCTCTATCTTGCCGGAAACCTCAAGATCTTCAGTCGTATTGACATTTCCCTTTACTTCCCCTTGTATCTCAACGATGCCAGTAGAAAAAATGTCCCCGATTATTGTTGTACCGTTGCCGATAACTATTGGTTGTGCCTTAACATTGGCATTTATGCCCGTATCTGCGGTTTTGCCAAAATAATCCTTTTTTCCATTTTAATCCCTCCGTTGTAGTAATTTCTCTTCGAATAACAACTCCTTTGCGAATACACTTAATCGACATTTTGTTAATCAACTGTGTTATTATATCATTTTTTCCTTTCAATGCAAATATTATATTTCTTTTATCCCGGTAAGATAAGGGGTTATCTAAGCCACTTTACCTTCCTCGTTCTTGCTGCCAGTTTGTTTTTGTTGAACTTTCTTGCATATTTCAGTAATGTTTTCTTATTGTTGTCCTTTGGTTTTTTATGAACGACATCCGTCAGCATCAGTAAAAGGTGCCCCACCTGTTCTCCTTCTGCTATACCGGCTTTTATTATATCGTCGCCGTTTATGGCAAGATCCTCTATATATATGGGCTCTTTGTTCTCCTTTATTATTTTGAGAAGTTCATGTCTGGAAATTATTTTTGCATCCCCCAGGTCATAGACGATTCTCTGGGCCTTTGAAAGATTGTCCAGATATTCATATCTTTTCGGTCCGTATTTAACAAGGAAAGCTTTCAGATCTACTCCTGTTCTCAAGAAATGAAGCTTCTCCATCATAAGAAGAGCGTCCTTCAGGGATTCTTTTGTGTTTTCGTCATAATCCAGCATCTCAATGGCCTGCATACCCTTTTTTTCTTCAAAACAGGTATAAAAGAGTCCAAGGCGCCTTTTAAGCACAGGTTTTGTCTTATCTATGTTGTCACAGAGGGTCGAGAACTGCTGCATTTGTCTTCTGTTGAGCTTTGCAGCCACATCGCCTATTATGGCCGGCATAAGGTCTGCCCCTGCCAGCATTCTCAGCCCTTTGCCTGCGTTTGGACAAGTTATGATCCTCTCAAACTCTTCTCTGATTTTTTTTATATTTGCTTTTGATAACAGTCCTGAGTTTGCCACCATAGCTTCATACGTCTTTTTGTATATATCAAAATTCAGTTCTGCTGCCACTCTCACGGCTCTTATCATTCTAAGGGGATCTTCCGAAAATCTTTCCATGGGATCGCCAACCGTTCTTATAAGCCGCTTTTCTATGTCTTTTCTTCCTTCAAAAGGGTCTACGATTTTGCCTGACGGGTTATCTGCGATGGCATTAACAGTAAAATCCCTGCGTTTGAGATCTTCTTCTATGCTTTTGACGAATTCCACACTGTCAGGACGCCTTTTATCAGAATAAGGACCCTCTTTTCTGAAAGTGGCCACATCTGCTATTATCCCATCCTCGTCGTCTTTTGTATGATCTATCCTTATGACACTGTATTTTTCACTTATTACTTTTGCCGCAGGAAATATTTTTTTCATATCCTTTAATTCTGCATTTGTGGCAAGATCCCAGTCAATGGGTTGTTGTCCTGTAAGGGAGTCTCTCACACAGCCTCCCACAACATAGGCAGAAAAGCCTTTCTTTTCGAGGGCCTTGATTATATTATTTACTTCCTTTGGGAGCTTTATCACTTTTCTGTTTCCTCCTTTTCGATACGTCTGTATATCCTTCTGTTTTCCATAGTCCAAACCCTTTCACTGAATTCACCGGGCATGGTTTTTTCGATGGCCTTTTCCATGTCGTACATCCTGGCATCTATCATATCCAGATAATGAAGCAGCTCCGCTTCGGGGAAAAGGGGTTTTTTCGGACTTCCGTATTCCGGCTCATAGTGGTGTGAGAGTACCATATGTTCCACCATTATTCTTTTTTCCGATGAGAAATCCATTTCTAACATCTCTTTATCCAGCACTTTTATGCTCTGGATTATATGTCCCAGCATCATGCCTTCAAATGAATATCCGTCTGATATGCCGTACTCGTTTGCCTCGATCTCCCTTATTTTTTCGGTGTCATGAAGTATGACTCCTGCAGCCACCAGATCTTTGTCAAGCCCACTATAGACCTGACATACTTTTTCTGCCGTCATAAGCATTCGTTTCATATGCCAAAGCAACCCCGCCATTTCAGCATGATGATTTTTCTGGGCCGCCGGATAATACATGAGTTTTTCTTTGTTATCTTTAAGAACTTTTAAACAAAGCTTCCTGAGGTCACTGTCGCTGATCTCTCCGGCTTTGTCAAATATATAATCATACATTTCTTCAGGCTTTTCCGGAGCTGCTTTTATATAATCTTTTATATCCTGCAGATCTTCCTTCTGTCCTTTGCGTATTCTGGTTATCTTGAGTTGCTTCTGCCCGTTCCATTCAGTAACCTGGGCCTTTATTTTAACAAGGTCCCCTGCCTCTATACGGGAAAGTCCTTCCAGTTCTTCATCGGCCAGATCCCATTTTTTGCCCGTTATCTCCCCTGTCATATCAGAAAGCAAAACATCCAGATACTGTTTCTTGTTTGATCCCATCTTGACAGCAATCATTTTTACCATAAAAAAATCACTTATTTCCTTTTCGTCTCCTATGGTGGCTATATAAATATCTTTCATTGATTTTTCTCCTTTTTATAGGACAATTATATACTATTGACTGTCTTATTCAAAGAACAAAAAACGTTATCAATGTTTATTTTCGCCTTCACTGTGACAGTTTTTGTTGTATACTGTTTTATATATGTATCATCTTGAGAAAGGATTTGTTTTTATGTTTTTCGATCCAAAAAAAACCAAAGATGAAATAGTTGTATGGATCCGGGAATTCTTTCAGAAAACCGGACCCTCTTGCAATGCGATAGTAGGCGTTTCGGGGGGCAAAGACAGCTCCGTGGTTGCTGCTCTTTGCAGTGAAGCCCTGGGCAGAGCAAGGGTCATAGGCATACTGATGCCAAAGGGCCATCAGGAAGATATCAACATGGCTCATAAGCTCATATCCATCCTTGGAATAAAATCATATACAGTAAACATAGAAGACTGTTACAAAGGTCTAATGTGCCACCTTGAAAATGAACTTCCTGAAATAACAGAAAGCACCCGTATAAATCTGCAGCCCCGGCTTCGTATGGCCACCCTTTATGCTGCCTCCCAGTCTCTTAACGGCAGAGTTGCCAATACCTGTAATCTTTCAGAGGACTGGGTGGGATATTCCACAAGATACGGAGATTCTGTCGGGGATTTCAGCCCTCTGGCAAACATCACAGTAGGAGAAGTCCTGGCCCTCGGTAAGGAACTGAAACTTCCTGATGATATAGTGAATAAAGTGCCGGTGGACGGTCTTTGCGGTCAAACCGATGAAGAGAAACTCGGGTTCAGTTACAAAATGCTTGATGAATATATAAGAACGGGAGTATGCGAGGATACCGCATTGAAAGAAAAAATAGACAGGCTGCATGAAACCAATAAATTCAAACTGGAACTTATGCCCTGCTTTCCTTATAAGCCCTGATATGGGAATATGATGCTTCTATTTTCTCGGTTTTTTATCTCATCTGCTTCTTCAGGTATTCGATCTCGCTTTTTGTCATCTTTCTGTAGTGACCTTCCTTTAAGCGCCCCAGCCTGATTTCTCCTATGGCAATTCTTTCCAGCGCCTGGACAGGACAGCCGACTGCAGAAAACATTTTTCGTATCTGACGGTTTTTTCCTTCATGTATCTCTATCTCCACCAGGGCTGATCTCGGGCTCTGTTTTATGATATCCACCCGTGCGGGAGATGTCACGAATCCTCCTATTTCCACTCCTTTTCTGAGGCGTGAAAGTTTTTGCCCTGAAACTGTTCCTGCAGCAAAAACTCTGTATCTTTTAGTCACTTCATTCCCCGGATGCATAAGATAGTGGGCCAGTTCTCCGTCATTGGTCATTATAAGAAGACCCGATGTATCATGATCCAGCCTGCCCACAGGAAATATCCTTTCCGGTACATCTTTGACCAGTTCCATGACGGTGGCTCTTCCTTTTTCATCCTTGGTAGTCGTTATGTATCCCTTGGGTTTATTGAGCAGCAGATATATTTTTTTCTCGGAAAAAGACAGCAGTTTGCCATTTACTTCAACCTCATCACCTTCCACTACATCATAACCCGGTTCTTTCATGACAACCCCGTTGATCCTTACATTTCCGTTTATTGTAAGCTCATCCGCCTTTCGCCTGCTGCAGGCACCCGCCCTTGCTATATACTTGTTAAGTCTCATTTATTTACTCCTTCAAAAGGATACCATCCCTCTTGTTCTTTACACACTTGATGTTCCAGTCAATTTTAGCACATGCCATATAAAATTGAAAGCACGCTGAAAATATGATATCCTAATGTCATGGATGATCAAAACAAAAAGCCCCGTACAATTTCAAATATGCAGAAGCGGGCACTTATCCTGGCAGTAAGAGCCGGTGAGCTCATGATGAAAAACGGTGCGGAAGTTTACAGGGTAGAAGATACCATTACCCGGATCTGCAGAGCCTGTCATATCCCATACGTAGAAGTTTTTGCAACTACCACGGGTGTTTTTGTTACCATAGGCTCCGGCGGAGAAGGCGGTGATGTTTACACCTATATAAAAAGTCTGGACGGACGGACGACCGATCTCAAAAAAATTTCGGATCTCAACAAGTTTTCCAGGGAATTCACAGATACGGATCTTTCTGTGGAATCCGGGATAAAACGCCTTAGTGAAATAGACAATGCAAAACCTTATCCGTTACCCATCAGGCTTTTGGGGGCAGGCCTTGTTGCCTCTTTTTTCTGCGGTATTTTTTCCGGGCATATAATCGATTCCCTCTGCTCATTTATTATAGGTGTCGCCGGCTATTCTCTGGCATCATTTCTTGACCGTTATGACATAAACTATTTTATAAGAGGTTTTACATGCTGCGGTCTTACGACTTTTTTGGCTCTTTTAGCCGACTCCAGCGGGGCATGCAGTAATTACGGTGCAATAGTAATAGGCACCATAATGATTTTTGTCCCCGGAGTTGCCATCACCAATTCCATCAGAGACTTTCTCTCCGGAGATATGCTGGCAGGTGTGGCAAGAATGGCAGAAGCACTTATAATTGCCGTGTCTCTGGCCACAGGAGCAGGTATAATCATTGCCGCTTGGAACATGATCGGAGGTGTCGCATTATGATAACATGGGAAATGATAGTGCCTCTTATAATGGGTTTTGCTCCCACTCTCGGATTCTGTCTCCTTTTTCATGTGCCGGCCAATCATATCCTTCCCGCCGCCCTGATCGGAGGGCTGGGCTGGGCTGCTTATGAATTGTGGACATCCACAGGCAACAATAAAGTGATAGGCTGTTTTCTCGCCGCCTGCCTAGTGGGTCTTCTCAGCGACATCAGTGCCCGTACACTCAAAGAAGCCTCCACAGTTTTTTCCATACCGGGCATAATGCCTCTTGTCCCCGGAGCAGGCATGTATTACACCATGCTGGAACTGATCAAAAACGATTTTTCACAGGCCGCCGCCCTGGGGTCCGAGACCCTTTTTATGGCCGGTGCCATTGCATTGGGCCTTATGGTGGTCGGTTCTGTTATACGAATAATAATCTCAATAAAAAGAAAAATATATTCAACATAAATTATAAGACCTGCCCAAATATATGAGCAGGTCTTTATTTTTTTGTTCTGTAATTATAAAAATATGGATCTCATATGATTTTTTTTATTCTTTTGGGGGTGTCCATACTTTCCATACGTTCCCTGCCATTTCAGGCGAAGGCTTGAGCGTCTGGCCGCCCGGGTTCCATCCCGAAGGCATTACCTCTCCAGTCTTCTGATGATGCTGATACGCTTTTATCTGTCTGCCCAGTTCAGCCGGATTTCTTCCGACGGGAGGGCTCAAAACTTCCTGAGCCTGAATAACTCCTTCCGGATCTATAAGGAATCTTCCCCTTATATTCACTCCGCCGTTTTCATCATATACTTCGTATAATTTGCCAATAGCTCCGCCCTGATCGGAAACCATGGGGAAAGGTATATCGTTTCCAACCATCTTGCTTAATTCGGTTTCATTCCAGATCTTATGAGAATAAACACTGTCCGTGCTTACAGATAGCACCTCCACATTCATTTCTTTTAATTCGTCATAACCCACGGCTATGTGTGATATCTCAGTCGGTCAAACAAATGTGAAATCTCCCGGATAAAAGCAAAGAACGACCCATTTGCCCCTGTAATCTTCTAAGGACACTTTTTTGATTTTTCCTTCGTGAAAAGCGGTCCCGGAAAAATTCGGTGCCTGTTTGGTAACTAACATGTCATCACTCCTTTCTAAACAACAAAGGTCTTTTTTCATACTAACATGCTGTTTGAAGGAATGTCAATCGGCTAAGTTGAAGGATCATTCTTCCGGTATTTTGATCGGTATCTGCTGCAGATCAACAATGTCCTTTGGCTCTTCAACTTCTATTGCACTTTCTATGTCCTCGATATCCGGTAGTTCTTTCAGTGTTGAAAAACCGAAATTCTTCAGAAATTCATCCGTTGTGCCGTAAAGGATCGGTCTTCCTATTCCCGAAGATCTTCCTACTTCGTCTATCAGTTCTTTTTTTTGAAGTCCTTCAAGGACTCTGTCACATCTTATTCCCCTTATCGCCTCTATTTCCCCTCTTGTGACAGGCTGCTTATAGGCTATTATTGCCAGTACTTCCAAGGCAGACTGGCTAAGCTTTCTCTGTTTTGCCGGAGTACAAAGCCTTTCGATATACTCGAAATTATCGCTTTCGGTCACAAACTGGAATTTTTTGTTTGTTTCTCTTATCCTTATGCCTCTTTTTTGATCATCGTATTCCTGCTGCAGTTCTTTGAAGTATCCGTAAGCTTCTTTTGCGTCTATATTGAATATTTCAGCAGCCAGTTTCATATCAAGGGGCTCCCCCCAGGTAAACATCATTGATTCGAATGCTGATTTAATTGATCTTTTGCTTGTCATCCGGCTCCTCCTCTTTCCCGTTATCAAGATATGCCGTCGCATTTATTTTTATTTCTCCGAAAAGTGTTTTTTGACTTGCCTCTATCCTGCGCTGTTTTATCATTTCAAGCATCGAGACAAAAGAAAGAGCTGTATCATATTTGCTTTGCGGGTCCGTCACCAGTTCTTTGAATGTAAAAACTTTTTCCGGCCATTTCAGGATAAGTTCCCTGATGAAATCCATCCTTACTTCTGTGGTTATCCTCTGCCTCTCATCTCTTTCGTAATTTCTTCTTATTTCGTCCACTTTTTTCTTTTTTATGAGGAAATCATTGAATGCTTTTACAAACTGATTGATATTCAGCTTAAGGTATTCATCGGGTTCATTTGTGAAAAATGACAGATCTTCCCGGGGTTTATCCAGTATCCTTGAAGTCTCCTCTTCTTTCCGGGCAAGTATTTCAGATGCATTTTTGAATTTCTTGTACTCTATAAGCTTTTGTACAAGCTCGGTCCTGGGATCCTCGCCGATGCCGCCTTCCTCTTCCTCTACCTGCTTGGGGAGAAGCATTTTTGATTTTATATCTATTAACGTAGCCGCCAGCACCATAAACTCGGATGCCAGCAGGACATCCATTTTCTGCATTTCTTCAATGTATTTGATGTACTGGGCTGTTATTTCTGACACCTTTATATCATATATGCTCATTCTGGCATTTTCAATAAGATATACAAGGAGATCAAAAGGTCCCTCGAAGATATTTATTTTGACTTTATAGCTCATTTCTGCTCCCTTTAGTCTTTATATGCACGACATAAATTATAATACAAAACTCCTGTCAAAACCATATTTATTTAAGGTCATTCCGGTTATAGTAAAGAAGACCTGCTATTACCACTGTGGCACCTGCCATCTGCCATGGTGTGGGGACCTGCGAAAGTACTATAAAAGCCAAAATCATCGCAGAAACGATCTCGCCGGTTTCTATTGCGGAGACATAAAGAGATGAGACATATCCCAGGCTCCAGTTGAGTACCGCATGGGCGCCAAACTGACAAAGCAAAGTCATTACGATAAGCCATATATAGTCCGATAATGGATATCCTGTCAAGGGAGTTTTTGTCAATAGCATTCCCACGGCGAAGCATACCCAGCAGAAGAAAAAAACAAAAAATATATAAACTCCCGCATTCATTTTTTCTCTGACTATATTGCCTATACAAAAGTAAATGCCCATGCATACAGCCGCCCCGAAAGCCATAAAATTACCGAACACATTACTGCCGGCAAAACTGTAATCCATTCCGGCCACAAGGATGCCTCCCGACAATGCAATCAGCAATCCTGCCATGGCCTTTGCCGGTGTTCGTTTTCTGAAAAAAACGAACATAAAAAGCATTACTATAAGCGGATGCAGGCCTGCCAGTACTATTGCACTGGCTATTACGGTATTTTTTACCGCCACATACCAGCAGAAAAAATGTCCGAATAAAAACACCCCGGCCAATGCACAGAGTACCAACTGTTTTTTGTTTATGTCAATAATGTCTTTGCGGTGTTTTATCAATAAAGGAACAATGAAAAAAGGCAAACAGAAAGAAAGTCTGTAAAATCCTATAGTCATTGATCCGGCAGTGATCAGTTTTCCCAGTATTCCGGAGGTCGATCCGGATATCATTGCTAAAACAACAATAAGTTTTGCATTACGCTGAAACAGATTCATCCGTCTTCACCTTCTATCGGTTTTTTTTGGATTTTTTCTCTGCTCTGCGGCAGCTGACACATGATTACCCCGCATATAATCATTGCCGCAGTAAATATTTTTATTATTTCCAGTTTTTCTCCCAATATGGTGACCGCCAGTATGATGGAAAACACCGGTACCACATTTATAAAGATATTTGTTCTTGATGCTCCTATCCTTTTGAATGATACCTGTTGTATGAGATAACCCAGTACAGAAGCAAATATACTCATATACATAACTCCGATCCATGCGGAAACAGGTATGTCCCCAAAAAAAGTCCAGGGCTTCTCCCATATCACAAAGGGTATAAGAAAAACCGTGCAAACAAGGAAACTGTAAAAAGTAAGAGCTGTAGAAGGGATATCTCCCGCTTTTGCCCTGCTGAAAACACTGTAAAAAGCAAAACATATGATAGCTATAAACATCAGTATGTCTCCCTTGTTAAAGGATAACGTCATCAGGACACCAACATCCCCGCCCGTTATTGTAAGCAGTACCCCGACAAAGGAAAGTATGACCCCCGCCGCCTGTCTTACGGGCACTTTGATCGAAAGAAGCAGAGCCGCCAGGATCATAGTCAGTGAAGGGTTCATTGCGGCGATTATGGATGAGTTTATAGCCGTGGTATATTTCAGGCTTGCGAAAAAAAACACATGATATCCGACCATGCCTACTATTCCGGTGAAAAGAAAGATGGGCACATGTTTTTTCTGCAACCGGTAAGGTTTCGCCGGGGATCCTCCTTCTTTCTGTTCTCGGATTTTTCCCTCCGCCTTTTTGTTTTGTATCATAAGTACAACGGCCATAACTGCCGCTGCAAAAAGAAATCTTAAGAATGTAAGCGTATATGTTGGTATATACGGCACACACAGTTTTCCGGCAATAAATGCACCGGACCAGAAAAGAGCCGTAAAGACCATGGCTGTGTATATTTTTGTGTTATTCAAAGAGTTTTTTCAATCCTTCCCTGTAAGGCGGCCTTACGATACCTTTTTCCGTTATTACCGCACTTATGTATTTATGATCCGTAACGTCAAAAGAAGGATTATATGTCTTTGTTCCTTCAGGTGCCATATCTTTTTCGTACCACATTTTATATATTTCTTCTCCGTTTCGAAGTTCTATTTTTATCTGCTCTCCGGAAAGAGTGTTAAGATCTATCGTGGATAAAGGGGCATACATATAAAAGGGGATATTATACTCCTTTGCCAGTATCGCCAGGGCAGAGGTGCCTATCTTGTTTGCTCCGTCACCATTTGCCGCCATACGGTCGCATCCTGTTACTACTGCATCTATCCATCCGTTCTTCATGACCGCGGATGCCATATTATCACATATGAGAGTCACATCTACACCGGCCTTTTTTAGTTCCCATGCGGTCAACCGCGATCCCTGAAGAAGCGGTCTTGTTTCATCTGCAAATACTTTGAATCCATATCCCTTCTCTTTTCCCAGGTATATGGGTGCCAGACATGTGCCGTACTTTGCGGTGGCCAATGCTCCCGCATTGCAGTGGGTAAGTATGCCCATTCCCGGGCGAAGCAATTCAAGTCCGTAACTTCCCATGGAATAACATGCCTCTTCATCTTCTCTTCTTATTTTTTCGGCCTCAAGGAGAAGTACTTCTTTTATCTGCTTTGATTCCTCTTCCCATGGGATATCATTATCTTTTCTGCCTTCATGTTCCTTAAGTTTCTTTTCCATTCTGTCAAGTGCCCAGAAAAGATTGACTGCTGTAGGTCTTGATGTTTCAAGATACTTTTTTGTTTCCCGGAATTTCACAAAAAATTCTTCGTAGTCTTTGGTTTTTATATCTCTCAATGTCACATATAGCCCGTATGCAGCTACAATGCCTATGGCAGGCGCTCCCCTGACTTTCAGCTTTTTTATAGCATCCCAAGTCTCTTCTTTTGTGCTTATTTCTATAAATCTTTCTTCTCCGGGAAGCAACCTCTGATCCAGGATCAGAAGTTGCCCTTCTTCAAATTTCAATGGTACTGTATCAAGCATTTGTTTTCTCCTTTTTTGAGACACAAATCAATTATACTATAACAGAAAGGATATTGCATTCAGAAAATCCCATAAAGATCAAGACGGATATTTCTCTTGTTACATGTAGCACATTTAAAATATATCATGTTTATCTTGCCTCCGTAACGGTGTTTCAAAGGACATGAAAAAGACCGGCAAAAGCCGGTCCTTTTTGTTTATTCAATAGAATTTTTTGTTTTTTTAGAGGTTGAATTCCTTCTTTGCGTCAGCCAGAGCTTCGTCCAGCTTAGCCAGAACTTCATCCATGGTTTCCTGCTTGAGTACTGCTGGCGGCTCAATACGAACTGTCTTTGCATTAACCAGAGTTCCTGCAGTCATAACATGCCTTTCGAACATGCCCTTTGTTACTTTGTATCCTACTTCTGCTTCCGGGAATTCCATACAGATCAGAAGGCCTGCGCCTCTGTATCCAACCAGTACTGTCGGATATTTCTGCTTGAGTTTTTCCAGTCCTGCCATGATATATGCACCTTTTTCTGCACACATCTTGGGAACATCGTTCTCCAACATGAACTTGATAGTAGAAATAGCTGCTGAGCAAGCCAGTGGGTTTCCGCCGAATGTGGGTGATCCGAGTATCCATGGATTGTCTATAAGTTTTTCTACCCACATCTTGGGCCTTGCGATTATACCTGTGATAGGCATAACTCCGCCGCCGAATGCTTTACCATATGTCATGATGTCGGGAACTATACCTTCATGCTCTACTCTCCACATGGTTCCGCATCTTCCCATACCTGTCTGGATCTCGTCACAAATAAGAGCAACATCGTATCTGTCACATATTTCTCTTACTTTCTTGAAGTATCCTTCCGGTGGGATCTGAACGCCTGCTTCACCCTGTATTGGCTCGATGATAACTCCTGCTACCTTTTCGCCTACTGTCTGCAGATTTTTTATAGCTGCTTCCATGGCATCGGCATTACCGAATTCAACATGCTGCACCTGCTGGATCATAGGAACATAATCTTCTCTGTATGCGCCTTTGCCTCCCATTGAGATGGCACCCATGGATTTTCCGTGGAATGCGCCAACAGTTGAGATGTACCATCTGCCGCCTGTTGCCAGTCTTGCCAGTTTAAGAGCCATTTCTACAGCTTCTGCTCCGCCGTTTGTAAAGAAGCAATACTGAAGATCTCCGGGAGTTATCATTGCAAGTATATTAGCAAGATATCCTCTGAGCGGGTCAACCAGTTCCTGTGAATGCAGTGCATATTTGTCCAGCTGAGCCTTAACTGTCTTGAGGATAGCAGGGTTTCTGTGGCCGCATGTGTAGATGCCGAATCCGCCCAAACAGTCGATGAACTGTGTTCCGTGCAGATCCTCAAAATGCTCTTCCGAGTCTGTCCATTCAATGAATGCCGCATCGTCGGATACAGATTTTCTGTATTCCAGCCATCCGGGGTTTACATTTTCATTGAAGTTTTTGATGGAGTCATCGTGTATAGCTGTTTTGTCAGCTTCTGACAAGTTTTCACTTTCAATGTAGCCAACGACTCTTCTTGCTTCTTCTAAAGCTTTTGCTTTATTCATTTCAGTCATTCTATGACCTCCTCTTTTCTCACCGCCCAAATTTTAGCGGCTAAAAATATAACTTTGTACCTTTATTATAATACAAGTTTCGTGCCAAGATGTTAAAAAAATGACATCTTTTTGAGACGAAAGCCTGCTTCCCACTTGTTTCAATGAATCCTGCATATGACTTTTTTGAGGTGTTATAAACGCCGCTAATATGACAGCAAACTTGTAACATAACAAAAGCAATTTGTCAAAATCTTCTCTCATAAATCATACAAAAAAGTTAAGCGCTGTCTCACTTCTGAGACAGCGCTTTTTATCAGCAAATACTTATTTCTTTCACCAAATCTTTAAAAAATACTTGTAAATCCGAAAGTTATTCCGGTAACCAGAAATCCTGCAGCCAGTACACCTAAAAATATTAGCGGAAGAGCTTCTTTCCAGGGCATTTCAAGAACAGTGGCCACCAATGCTCCTGTCCATGCGCCGGTCCCCGGAAGAGGTATCGCCACAAGTATAAACAACCCCAGTTTTCTGTATTTTATGACCTTCTGTCCCTTTATATGTCCTTTTTGCTCCAGCTTTTGCACGATGATTCCCAGCTTTCCAAAGGATTTCATCCAGTTGAATATCCTCTTCAAAAACCATAGTATAAAAGGTATGGGAAGCATATTGCCAAAAACGCTTACTGCATAAGAAAGCCATATGGGCAGGCCATGATACACTCCAAAGGGGATACCTCCTCTAAGCTCAATAACAGGGACAGCAGATACTACTGCAGTGGCAAGTATTTTACCGGCAAAAGTGGCAGTTATCCATTCAAACATACTGTCAGCTTCCCCTCTCTTTTTTGTGTGGTCCGTTTTTTATCATAAAATCACTTTGTATAATTATCAAAGTATCCCTGTATATAAACAATGGGTGTTCCTTTATCTCCGCTGCCGGATATTAGATCGCACAGAGAGCCTATCAGATCGGTGAGTCTTCTTGGCGTGGTCCCCTGGGAAACCATTTTTCCCTCAAGGTCCGCATCCTTATTCTTTATATAATCAGAAATGGCCTTTTTGAGCTCTTCTCCTTTTAAATGAGCAAAGTCATTATCCGCCAGATATTTCAGTTTTATTTCGCTGGGAGTCCCTGCAAGACCTGCGGTATATCCCGGCGCCACAACAGGGTCAGCCAGTTCCCATATCTTGCCGACAGGGTCTTTAAAGGCTCCGTCGCCGTAAACCAGGACTTCCACATTTTTTCCTGTTGCCTTTTTTATATCATCTCTTACAGAGTCAACAAACTTATCGCATTCATTGGGAAAAAGCTTTATTGTCTCTTCCGTTGCTTTGTTTGATCCAAGTATCCCGTATCTGTTGTTTGATCCACTGCCCTCAACGCTTTTATCAAGTATATCATCAAGACCCAGGACCTTTTCTGCCCCGGCATCCCTTAGGATCTGTTTGGTTCTTTCTCTTGTATGTATATCGCAGGTCAGGATATTTTTTGTATAAAGAAGTATTGTTTTGGGATCGTTTGAAAAAATTATTTCAGCTTCGGCACCTTCTTCTTCGATCAGTTGCTTGTAATAACTTATATAATCAATTCCTGTAAAAGGATGTTTTGATTTGCCGAACAGTTTTTCAAACTCATTTTGTGTCAGAACGTTTTCATATGGATCCACACCCTTTTCATACATAAGGTCTATATCAACCAGGTGATTCCCGACTTCATCGCTGGGATAACTTAACATCAAAAATATTTTTTTGGCTCCTTTTGCTATTCCCTTAAGACATATGGCAAATCTGTTTCTGCTGAGTATGGGAAAAACAACTCCTATTTCTTCCCCGCCCAACTTGTTTCTTACGTCCTTTGCCAGCTGTTCTTTTGTTGCATAATTGCCCTGAGCTCTTGCAAGAACGGCTTCGGTTATGCCTATAATATCTTTGTCATTTACAGTAAATTCACCGGAAGCTGCCGCCTCAAGCACCGTTTCAGTTACTATTTTTTTGAGATCGTCTCCTTCTCTTATGATTGGTGCCCTGAGTCCCCTTGCCACCGTTCCTACTCTTCTTTCCATCTTCTTTTCTCCTGTCTGTTTTTTGGGGAACAGCCTGCTGTTCCCTGTCAATTATACAACCTGAAAGGCTTAAATACAAATGTTTTAAGCCTTCCTGAGCCTTAATGCATTGGTAACTACACAAAGAGAACTCATAGACATGGCTGCAGCGGCAAACACAGG
>DAIMEC010000004.1:0-16724 GCA_036725465.1 Bacillota bacterium
GGGAGAACAGTATTAATGTTTTCCAAAAAGGGCTGAAGAAGCAAAAAAATGGATAAAATAAAAAAAATAAAACCGGTAAAATGATTATATAGCAGATTCTTACGGGAAATAAAAAGAAAAAAAAGAAACACGGCAAGAAAAAGCTACAATATAAAAAGAATTATTTTCAGAAAGCACAGAAAACATATCAGTAAAATATCTGAAAAGTTTGCGGGCCTCAAGAAGAATTTTGTGAAAAAGGAAAGCGCATTTTCAGACACTATGGCAGGCCTGGTCTCTGAATTTGACAGAAGCCACGAAGAATTTGCTCAAAAAACCGAAGCCGTTGTCAGCAAAGGGAACCGCAGATTAAGATTTCTCAGAGTCATGGCAGACAGAAAAAGAGTTCTGCTGCTGAAATACTTTGCAGGTATAGTGGCGGTAACCGTAGGAGTGCTGACACTGTTCAATTATGTTACCGGTTATGAATATTCATATAACGGAAAGGTACTTGGTCTTGTAAAAGGACAAAAAGAAGTTACCCAGGTTTTGGAGATCGCCAGCGATCAGCTTACCGATCATTATAATGCCAAGATAACCATAGGCGAAAAGGAAGATATACAGTTCAGAAAAGTTGTCACGATAAACAGGGACGTGGACGACATGGAAGAAGTCCTAAAAAGACTTACATATATGAAGGACATCAATGCCAGCGGATACGGCATATATGTAAATGAAAAAAGAATGGCAGCCCTTGCTACAAAGAAAGAAGCAAAAAAAGTTTTAAGAGAAACACTGGCAAAGTTTTCCCGGAAAAAAGACGGAGTGAAATATGAAGAGGTAAAATTTGCCGAAAAGGTAAAAATAAAAACAGTGGACACAAAATTGGGCAATATACAAAAAATAGCCGCAGTGCAGGGCAAAATGTTTGCTGACGAAGATTCGCCAATGTTGCATGTTACAACTGTTGAAAAAGCCGTCTACAAAGAAAAAGTGCACTATGAAACGAAGAAGAAAGACAACCCTGATGCATACATAGGGGAAAACTCAACAACCGTAAAAGGCAAGGACGGAGAGAATGAAGTTGTTGCCAGGATAACGAGAATTAACGGCAAGGAAATAAAAAGAGATATACTGAAAACAAAAGAACTAACCAAACCGGTGACAAAGGTGGTTCTGGTGGGAACAAAAAAAATACCCCCCACCATGGGAGATGGTAAATACTGCAATCCATGTCCTGCAGGATATGTTTCATCGGGATTCGGATACAGGTGGGGAAGACTTCACAGGGGCGTGGATCTGGCTTGCAGCAGCGGAAACAGCATATATGCAGCGGACGGCGGCACGGTGGTATCTGCGGGATACAGGAATTCATACGGAAATGTTGTAGAGATAAATCATAGAAACGGGGTTGTGACCCGCTATGCCCATTGCAGCAGTATTCTTGTACATGCGGGACAGAAAGTGTATGAAGGAAAGCTGATAGCGAGAGTGGGAAGCACGGGAAATAGTACAGGACCTCACTTACATTTTGAAATGCAGATCAACGGCAGATTCGTAAATCCGCTGAAGTATATCTAATTTTCGGGTTTTTTATAAAACCTTATGGTAAATTTTGCGCCGCCTTCAATGCGGTTTTCAAGCTTTATGCTTCCGTTCTGTTTCTGAATAATCATCTTTGCCAGAGCAAGCCCGATACCGGTGCTTGAGTCGGTGGCATTTTTGCCTTTATAAAATCTTTCAAACAGATGAGGCATATCATCAGGGTCTATGCCGTTGCCGGTATCGGTTATGATTATCTCTGTATAAAGGGCATTTTCATGGGCAGTAACTTTTAAGTGCCCGCCTTCGGGGGTGTGTTCCATGCAGTTTTTGAGTATATTCCCTAGAGCCTCGCAGGTCCAGTTTATATCTCCCATGAATCCGGGTTTTCCGGTGACTTCAAGACTGAAAGTTTGCTGACGTATTTCGATGGGGATAAGAAGAGGATCAAAGGATCTGTCAATCAGTTCACGCACATCGACATGCTCATTTTTGAAGCCGGCAGTTCCTGCGTCTATCTTTGAGATTTTAAGAAGAGAAGATATCAGCCAGTCTATCCTTATAAGGTTTTGATTTATTTCCTGATTGTATTCCAGGCGCTTTTTTTCGGAAAGGTCTTTTTTCTGCAAAAAGGACATTATCAGATTTATTGTAGTAAGGGGGGTCCTAAGCTGATGTGATATATCGGCAATGGAATCCGTGAGGTATATTTTTTCTTTTTGAAGGGCATATGAATGTTCTCTCAGTTTGACAGTCATTTTATATATTTCACTTTCAAGGATAGCCAGTTCCCCTTCCTGATTATCGTCAATAGCAAGAAAATCCTGACCGTGAAGGATCAGATTCAGTTTTTCCGAAAGCTTCTCTATCCGGTCATAACGCTTTTTTGTGGAAATCAAAAAAATAAGACAAAAAGAAACAGCAACGGCCAGTACAAGAAGGCTGCAGTACCACCGCACAAAAAAAGCAGCAACAGTAAATAATGCTGTTAATATACCGAAGACCGTCATTTGCCCTATTATTTCTTTGTTTCTCAAAAACTTCATTACTTCTCCCCGGATCTGCAGAAGCTTTTATCAGCTGGCAGATTTTTGTACTTTTATTCCCCGACTTTGTACCCCATACCGCGAACGGTTTTGATTATCTCAGGGTTTTGAGGGTCATCCTCGATTTTTTCTCTAAGTCTTTTTATATATACGGTCAAAGTGTTATCATTTACGAATTCTCCGGCTATATCCCATATTTCTTCAAGAAGTTTGTTCCTTGAAAGGATAACTCCTTTATTATTAAGAAAAACAAGAAGCAGCCTGTATTCCAGTACAGAAAGAAAAATTTCCTCTCCTTTCCTGTGTACGGTGCCCTTTAGAGAATCCACTTTCAGATCACCTATTTCTATTACCGGTTTGGATTTACCGCTTCTTCTCAATATGTTTTTTATTCTGGAAACCAGTTCTCTGGGTCTGAAGGGTTTGGTAATATAGTCTTCTGCACCCATATCAAGCCCGGTTACAGCAGTAGCTTCATCATCATAGGCGGTAAGAAAGATCACAGGTGTCTCTATGTTGAGGTTTGAAACAGAGTTTGCCTTTGCCGCAGAGCATACGGCATAACCGCTGCCGTCAGGCAGAGAAATATCAAGAAGCAGGAGATCGAATTTACTGTTTTCCAAAAGTTTCAGGGCCTGTTCCTGGGTGGTTGATACTTCAACTGTGAATTCCTCCTCTTCCAGAAGCGCTTTCAGATTCTCGACTATACTTATATCGTCTTCCACCAAAAGAATTTTATTCATTATTCTGATCGCACAGTCTTTGATAACAAAAGCCATGCACTCCTTTCTTCTATTTAAGCAATTTTCATTATATCAGAGCGCGGGATATGCGTCAAAAATCTTTGAAAAGCATTTTACATCATCGTAAAAAAGCAAAACAAAATCTCCCGGCGAAAAAATACGGGAGATCTTGCTTTATACGGGGTATTCGGGTGCATGTACTATGTTTTGACTTTTTAGTGAAGAAATCGATCAGCCGATAACTTTTTTTATGGTTTCCATGTCTTTGTTCTCCTGAAGGCCTGCCAGTACGGGTTCCTTTTCAAAGCCTTGTTTTTTTCCTTCAAGCTTGGCAAGACATGATTCTATCAAATCTACACTTCTTTCAGAAGGAGCTCCGCCGTCAACCAGAAAGGGGATGCTGCGGTAATAGTTTTTAACAGGCATTCTTGTGGGGTCAACCAGCATTTTGCCGCCACTTTTGGCAAGCTCTCTTGCTTCTTCAAAAATATCGATAGCTGTAGCGTTGAAATATTTTACATCGGCCTTTCCTTCAAATGCTTCTTTTACTTTTTTGTTGTTGGTTACTATAACTCTTTTCATTTTCATTACCTCCTTGGATTTCTTTATTTGTCTGTATGATATACTGTGAACCGGTCTTTACGGCAATATACAAATTTCAAAAAAAGTGAACCCGGGTTCATCTTGACCAAAAAACACCTTTAACATATACTGTAGTTCATAGGAGAAGCGTAAAATGAAGATAGGAGAATTTGCAAATAAATTCGGACTTAATGCAAGTACAGTAAGATACTATATAAATAACGGACTTCTGGTACCGGCAAAAAAAGCAGAGCAATATGAATTTGACAGAGACAGTGAAGAGGACATGAAAAACATTCTTAAATATAAGAGCTATCATTTTACCATCGAAGAAATACAGCTTCTGTTTTTTTTGCAGAAAACTTCAAGATTCAAGGACGATGTTGTACTGGGATTGTGTTCAGACCTTCTTAAAAAGAAACGAAAAGAACTTATGGCCGAAAAAAAAGAAATGGAAGCACATATTCTTTCCCTGGAGAATGAAATAGAAGGAATGCCAAAAACAGTTTCTCCGAAAGAAACAAAAACCGGCATACCCTTTTCCTTTATACCATATCTTTACTGTCCTGTCTGCAAGGAGCCCCTTAAACTTGATTCTGCCAGCATGGCGGAAGGAACCCTTCTTTCGGGAGAACTCTGGTGCGAGTGCGGGTACAATGCCGGCATCAAGGAAGGAATGATACTGTGCGGTAAGCATTATGAGGATACGCCCTTCAAGGCCTTTGAAAATATTGAATCGGTAATGGCAATGGTGGATCAATTCAGTCCTGCCTACAGAAAACTCATAGATCAGACAAATCTTTATATGTACAATCAGATCCATGAAGATCTTGAAAATCCAAAGATCATAATGACCGGACCCTTTACGTTGAATTTCCTGCTTGCATATATAGACAAACTTAACAAAAAGAACACATATATAATATCGGACCCCTCTAAGAAAAGGCTTGAAAAAATAAAGGCATATCTTTCAGAAGGAAATTATAACATCGTATATCTGGCGGGAGAACCGGGAGATCTGCCCATAAAAGAAAAAACGGCGGATATCTTTATAGATGATTACTGTACTGTCAATTCACTTTTTACATACAATACTTTCAATACAGAAAATATTTTACCGTTGCTTAAACCCACTGCAACTGTAACAGGTATTTTCAGCAGTTATACTAAAGCCCTCAGGGGGCTAGGCAATTTCAAAAAGATACAACCTGATTTCAGACCTGAGAAAATGACCTTTGCCGGACTCAAATATGGATGGGAACAGGGTGGATTCGGCAATATAGAGAAAAAAACCACCGGATACACATCAAAGAACGAAAAGGATTATCCCCAGGACGTTTTGGGAGAACAGGTAGAGGTAATGGGATATACAGCAAGAAGAGGAGTCAAAAGAAGATGAGAAAAGAAGTTTTTCAAAATGAATATAAAATGCTTTATTCGGATATGGACACAAGATTAAAAATAAAACCTTCCCGTATAGCGGATATTTTTCAGGAACTGGCAATACAACATTCCGCCTTTGTGGGATATGACCTGGAATGGTTTGCGGGCAACAACAAAGGATGGGCTCTTCTTTTTTGGCATATTGTAATAAACAGATTGCCCTCAAAACACGATCTTGTAAGAATAGGAACATGGGCAAGGCCGTATAAAAGAGCCCAGGCAAACAGAAGTTTTCTTATGGAAACAGAAAAGAGAGAAGAACTTGTAAAAGCAGAGACAAGATGGACTCTTATGGATACAGAAAGGAGAAGACCCTCAAAACTGGAACCGGGATTTTTTGACGCATATCACATACCCATTGATCCGATCATGCCGGAGGAAAAATTTGATATGCCCCCTTGTACGGATGTAGATTTTGTTGCAGAGAGAAAAATAGAGGTCACAAGAAGAGATACAGATACAAACGGACATGTAAACAATGCAGTCTATATAGAATGGGCCCTTGACGATGTGCCGGATGACATATATGAAAAGTACAGTCTGATCGATATAAAAGCGGCATACAAAAGAGAATGCAGAAAAGGAGCTGTCATAAAATGCCGGTGTTATGCCAGAGCTGAGAGCGAGAGAAAAACGGAGATAAGCACCTGCTTTACCGATGCAGAAAATGAAAAAACCATTTTTTCACAGGTGTCTGCCATATGGGAAAAACCTTTAGAGGCTTACAAATAATCAGTATTATAAGATACTATGAAACTTACACTATTGTTATTGTGATATCACATCAAAAACACATAAAAAATATATAATAGCACACGCCGTTTGAAAGAACGGTTTTTTGGGGGAAAAAGAAAAAATGGAAATACTTCGTGTTGAAAACCTGACAAAAATATACGGCAAAGGCGAGAGCCGGGTAAAAGCGCTTGATGATGTTTCATTTTCGGTGGATAGAGGAGAATTCATAGCAATCGTAGGGCCTTCCGGATCCGGTAAATCAACATTGCTGCATATGCTGGGAGGTGTGGAAAAACCCACTTCCGGCAGGGTTTTTGTGGACGGTAAAGATATATATGAGCAAAACGATGAAGAACTGGCTGTGTTCAGAAGAAGGCAGATAGGACTTATATATCAATTTTACAACCTGATACCCATATTGAACGTGAAAGAAAACATATCCCTTCCTTTTCTGATGGACGGAAGAAATGTAAATGAAAGCCGCCTTGATGAACTTCTTGAAGTCCTTGATCTGAAAGACAGGCAGGATGCTATGCCCGGACAGCTTTCAGGAGGGCAGCAGCAGAGAGTATCGATCGGCAGAGCGGTGATCAATGCTCCTGCAATGGTTTTGGCCGATGAGCCTACAGGAAATCTGGACAGCAAGAACAGTCAGGAAATAGTTGAACTGCTCAAAAAATCCAACAAAGAATATAAGCAGACTCTTTTTCTTATAACCCACGATGAAAACATTGCACTTCAGGCGGAAAGAATAATCTTTCTTGATGACGGTAAAATACTTCGTGAAGAGGTGGCAGGACGATGAACCCCTTTCATAAGGTCGTTTTAGAATCCCTTAAAAAAAACAAGACAAGGACAGCGGTCATAATGACAGGTGTCATACTTTCTGCTGCCATGATAACGGGAGTGATCACCTTTGCCAGCAGTCTGCAGCACTTTCTTGTTGAGGGAAGTATTGCAGCAAAGGGAGACTGGTATGGCATGGCTGAGCCTGTTGATAAAAGCAGAAAAGAAAGTTTAGAAAAAATCTCCAAAGTTTCGGAAACATCATCATATCAGATAAAGGGATATTCAAAACTTGATAAACATGGCAACAAATATAAACCATATATCTTTGTAACGGCTTTTGACAATGAAATGTACGATACCGGCATGATAAAAATGATACATGGCAGAAAGCCAAAAAATCCAAAGGAAATAGTAATACCGGAACATTTGATAACAGACGGGGAACAGAATATCGGGATCGGACAGAAAATATCATTGGGTTTGGGAGAGAGAGAATATATCGACGGCAAGAAAAAAAAGCAGATATATCAGAATGTGGAATACATGCCCGGGAAAGAAAAATTTATTTTTGAAGAAAGCCGCACATTCGAAATAGTAGGCATATGTGAAAGACCGGCAACAGAGCCTTATCAGGCAGCCGGGTATACGGCAATAACCGGGCCGGAGAAGACCGGCGAAAAATATGGCATATACATCAAAACCGAAGATCCAAATGACATCTATAAAGTCATAAAAAATATCAAAGGAGAAAAAACACAGACCGCATACAATGAAGAACTTCTGACATATCTCGGAGCAGGGAAGAACCAGGAAATAAACGAAATCCTTTTTGGTCTTGCAGCCTTTCTTATCGGCCTCATAATGCTGGGATCTATATTTCTTATATATAATGCTTTTTCTGTTTCATTGAGTGAAAGAGGAAGGGAGACCGCATTGCTGATGGCCATAGGAGCAACCAGAAAGCAGTTGAGAAGATCTGTTTTTTACGAAGCACTTTTGATCGGGGGCACAGGCATTCCCATCGGAATTATCGCAGGAATAGCTATAGTCGGAGGGTTCCTTTTCGCAGCAAAGAATCTTTTTTCCGGAGTGGGGAATCTGGAGCTGAGCGGTGTCACCATGACACTCTTTGTTACATATAAAACTGTAATACTGGCATTTCTTGTTTCCTTTGTCACTATGATCATATCTGCCATGATACCTGCGCTCAGAGCTTCCAGGGCATCTATAATAAATACAGTAAGGCAGGCTTATGATTTTCGCATAAGCCGAAACAGAGCAAAGGGATACAGTATAGTTTCTGATATTTTCGGGGTTTACGGTACTCTTGCCATCAAAAATTACAGCAGAAATACAAAACAGTACCGAGTGACGGTATTTTCTCTGCTCATAAGCATAATACTTTTTATTTCCGTCAGTTCGTATACTCATTATCTGACAAGCAGCGTTGATGCATTGTTCGGTGAAGGTGAAGAGTATCAGATAACATACAGTTATTCGGGCACTTCTCCTCAAAAAGGAAAAGACAATTACGATATCCTCTCAAACGCGGAGGGAGTAACAAAAAAGAGTTTTGCTCAGGTCATTTATATGGAAACCGAAATAACCGCTGATGAAATAGATAAAAAAACACTGAATCTTTTGAGGGGATCCGGGTATTTCAAAAAGGACAAAGCACAGCTACCTGTTCGGATCTTTGTAATGGACGAAAGATCCTATAAAGGGTACTTGAAAAATCAGGGATTGGACCCCAAACTGTTTACAGATCCGGAAAATCCCAAAGCAGTAGCTCTTAAAGAAGGTGGATTCTATGACATAACGGGACAAAAATACAGGAAGATGAACATATATGGATCAGAAAATGTAAAAAACCTGTTGGTCCGGACAGGTGAAGGAAGCGGTATTGATGAATATTATAATGTTTCTATAGGAGCATTTACGGATGAAGTTCCTGCCGGTGCCGGAGAGTATGCTGCAGGATTTCTGATGGTGTCCACTCCAAAGACTGCGGACAGCATTTTCAGGGGGTATGAAGAAAGCATAGAAACCAGTACAGGATTTTTTAAGAGCGATGACACAAAAACCACATATGAATCAATGGCAGAGATAGCTTCTGCCAGCAACATCCCCAAAAGCAGTATTATAAATGAGGAAGAGGAAGAAGAAATAAGCAGAAGCCTTATGACAGCCGTTAACATTTTTTCCTATGGGTTTATAGTACTCATATCCCTTATTGCGGTGGCCAATGTTTTCAATACTATTTCTACCAACATACTTCTAAGAAGAAGGGAATTCGCCATACTGAAAGCTGTTGGGCTAAGTGAATCGGGATTCATGAAAATGATGAATCTGGAATGCCTGTTTTATGGGATCAAATCTTTGCTTTACGGACTTCCCATTGCGATCATTATTGCATATATAATATATAAAAATGTTAATACAGGAACAGAAATAGCTTTTTCTGTTCCTGTATACAGCGTGGTGATAAGCATAATCAGCATATTCATTATTGTTTTTGCAACGATGATATATGCAACTCACAAGATAGCAAAAGAAGACTCTATTGAAGTGATCAAGAATGAACCGCTGTAGAGAAATTTGTTTTTTGTGATATAATATCAGCGGCAGTTGTATTTTTTATAAAAGGAAAATATGAAAAAGAGAAATCGCGGAAGAAGCAGGAAATTCTATAAAGAGGCTCAGGTAGTCGATATCCGTGAAGCAAGAGAGGAAAGACGCAGGTCCCGAACAGAAATCCAAAGCAAAAAGAAAAAACCTGCAAATATTGAAAACCCTAAGAAAAAACGGAAGAAAAAAAGACTTTGGCGCCGCACATTGATATATATGGGGATCATTTGTATCATTGTTTTGTTTGCGGGCCTTTCGGTTTACAAAATAATAGACCTGAAGCTGGAAGAAAACAGACTGGAGGGACAGAAGCAGGAACTGATAAAGGAACAGAAGAAACTGAAAGAAGAATTAAAGAATGTCAATGATCCCGAGTATATAGAACAGCAGGCAAGAAAACAGCTTAAACTAATAATGCCGGGAGAGACCCTTTATGTACTTCCTGACGAAAAAGATCCGGAAAATGAAGGTATGAGCACAAAAGATGAAAAAGAAGATAAGTGAAATAATTATTGTGGAAGGCCGGCATGATACGGATGCCATAAACAGAGCCGTGGACGGATATACCATAGAAACCCATGGATTCGGCATAAAAAAAGAAACATGGGACCTTATAAAAAAAGCATATGAAACCAGGGGGATAATAATACTCACGGATCCCGATCATGCGGGGATGCAGATCAGAAGAAGGATCAAAGCCTGTTTTCCCCAAGCGAAAGAAGCACATATAAAAGACTCGGAGGTGGAGGACGCTTCTCCTGAGGCTATTGTTTCCGCTCTGTCATCTGCAAGATGCGGCAGAGAGGAGAATGAAGAGGTTTTTACATTTTCCGATCTGATAAGAAACGGCCTGAGCGGCAATCAAAATGCAGTATCAAAACGAAGAGACCTGGGAGATAAACTGGGGATAGGATATGGAAGCACGAAACAATTTCTCAAAAAACTCAACCTGTTCGGCATAAGAAAGGAAGACTTCCATGAAGCCTTACAATACCGGAAAAACTCCTGAAATATTTGAAAGTCAAGGATTCAGTCATACAAAAAGCCTGGGCCAGAATTTTCTTACGGACAAAAAAATACGTGACACTATAATTGAAGCAGCAGAGATCGAAAGCACAGACCTTATAATAGAAATAGGTCCGGGGAAGGGGGTGCTTACCAATGAAGCGGCCCGGAGAGCCGCAAAGGTAATAGGAATAGAAATAGACAAAAGTCTTATACCGATACTTGATTTTAATCTTCGAGAACATGATAATGTCAAAATAGTAAATGAAGATATTCTAAAATGCGATCTTGGAAAAACAATAGCAGACGCAGGAGATTTCGCCGCAGTAAAGGTTTTGGGCAATCTTCCCTACTATATTACAACGCCCATAATAATGAAGATACTAGAAGAAAACATATCCGCAAAAAGCATAACCGTAATGATGCAGAAAGAAGTGGCGGAAAGAATGGAAGCAGAGCCGGGAACAAAAACATATGGAGCTCTTTCTCTGGCCGTACAGTATTACTGCACAGTCAAGCATATAGCAAATGTTCCAAAAGAGGCATTTGTGCCAAGACCGAAAGTGGATTCAAGAGTTTTGAGACTTGATATAAGAAGCCGTAAACCTGTTGAAGTTCAAGATGAAAAAATATTTTTCGCATGTATAAGAGCAGGATTCGGACAGAGAAGAAAAACCCTGCGAAATTCCCTGGCCGGTGTAACGGGAAATGATAAGGAAAAATCCGGAAGAATACTTGAGCTTACGGGCACAGATCCCTTAAGGAGAGCCGAGACCCTTACAATGCAGGAGTTTGCAGATATAGCAAATAAACTATTTGAGGAGCAAAATAAAAGATGAGCAAAATAAAGACTTTTTATCGAAAATATCTGCACAACGTCATTGCCGCAGTTATTTTACTGGCGATCGTTACAAATTTGATAATTGAAACACTTGCAAGGCAGAGCATATGGGGAGGATTTCTGTTTTTTGTTCAGAGCCCTTTGATCTTTTTGTATAATTCTCTTTTGATCTTTGCAACCATTTCTCTGGGATTTTTGTTCAAGAGACGGGCGGCCGCTTTTGTTACGATCTCTTTCATATGGATAATTTTAGGCATAGTTAACGGCATAATACTTTCAAAAAGAATGACTCCGTTTACTGTTTATGACATACTTTCATTTAAGGAAGGACTTTCCATAGTCGGCAATTATTTTTCTGTTTTACAAATGGTCTTAATAGCAGCAGGTATAGCCTTTGTGGTTGCTCTGTTTGTTTTTTTGAGAAGAAAGATCCCAAAGCACGGAAAACACGCAAATCACAAAAGACGTTTTGCGGTGGTGGCAGTAATTATACTGATCACCTTCGGTGTCTCCGGATTGTTTATAAGAACAGGGATCATAGAGACGTATTTCCCGAACCTGGCATATGGATTCCGCGATAACGGATTCCCTTACTGCTTCATAAACACATGGTTCAATACGGGGATAGGAAAGCCAAAAGACTATTCAAAAGAAAATGTCAGATCCATATTTACAAAAAAAGAAATGGAAACAACAGTAGCCGCAAAGGGAAGTGACGGAAACGAAAGCCATCCAAACATTCTTTTTCTGCAGATGGAAGCTTTTATGGATCCTGAAACAGTAAAAGGTCTCAGGCTTTCCGAAGATGCCATACCCACCTTCAGGAAACTTATGAAAAAAAATTCCAATGGCAGATTTCTTTCTCCGGCAGTGGGAGCGGGAACAGCCAATGTGGAGTTTGAAGTCATGACCGGAATGAGCGTCCGTTTTTTCGGTCCGGGAGAATATCCTCATAAATCATTGCTGGGAGAAACTGTCTGTGAAAGTGTTGCTTATGATTTAAAAAATATAGGCTATTTTACCCATGCAATACACAATCACAGGGCAACCTTTTATGGCAGAAATCAGGTTTTTGCTAATCTGGGGTTTGATACCTTTACTTCCGTTGAGTATATGAACAAAGTAAACAGAACACCAAAAAACTGGGCCAAAGACTATGTCCTTACGCAGCAGGTCACCGATGCACTCAAAGCAACAAAGGGCCCGGATTACATTTATACAATATCCGTAGAAGGTCACGGTGCATACCCGGAAGAAAAGGTTCTTGAAGATCCGGGAATAACAGTTGAGAGATCCCCATCGGAGGAAACAAAATATGCATGGGAATACTATGTGAATCAGCTTAATGAAATGGACGAATTTATAGACGAACTTATCAAAAAGCTTAAGGTATATGATGAAGACATCGTACTTGTCATATACGGAGATCATCTGCCAAACCTGCCTGATATAAGTGATGAAAAACTTAAATACGGCAGGAACACATATGAGACGGATTATGTTATCTGGAGCAATTTCCAAATGAAGCAAAAAAATCAGGATCTTAAGGCATATGATATATCGGCAGCGTTACTTGACAGACTTGGAATAAAGCAGGGCACAATGGTAACATATCACCAGAATCATAAAAACAGCAGGGACTATCAAAAGAATCTTGAAATCCTGCAGTATGACATGCTTTACGGAGAACAGTATATATACAACGGTAAAAATCCTTTTAAAACCACAGAAATGAAAATGGGCGTCAAAGATATAAAAATAAACAAGGTCGTGAAAATAGGAGAAAAGTATTATATAAAAGGAAAGAACTTTACCGAATCCAGCAGGATCTCTCTAAACGGCAAAATACTCAAAACCATATATCTTGGATCTACCGTGCTGGGGCTCCAGGAAGAAGTGGATCCAACGGACGTATCCAAAATGAAAGTAAGCCAGTTCGACAAAGAGGACAAAGAGATCTTAAGCACAACGGAATAGGAACGGTAAAGAGGTGGTCAAAATGGAAACCATTGAAACAAAAAGATTGAAACTTAAAGAGTGGACCTTCGATGACGGGCCGGAGCTTTTGGCACTGGCCAAAGATCCGGAAGTCGGTCCCAAAGCAGGCTGGAAACCCCACGAAAGCCTTGAGGAATCAATACAAATAATCAACACAGTCTTTTTTGCCGGGACAACATGGAAAGTGACAGATAAAAAAACCGGAAGGATAATCGGATGTGCAGGTCTTGATCATGACAAAAAAAGGCCTGAAATAAAAAGCAGAGAACTGGGATACTGGCTGGGCAGAGATTTCTGGAACAAAGGTTTCATGACAGAGGCGGCAAAGGCTGCAATCGGTTATGGATTTGATAAAATGGAACTTGATATCATTTCCGTCTGTACAGCCCCGGAAAACAAAAGGTCGCAGAAGGTAATCGACAAACTGGGATTTTCTTATGAAGGCACATTAAGAAAAGCTTACAGGATATATGACGGAACGGACAGGGATGTGCTTTGCTATTCCATTACAAAGGAAGAATGGAAAAATTTACAGAATGATGTTTAAGGTCCGTTTTAAAGGGTATAACAAAGATATAATTGGAAAAGAAAAAATATACTTGACAAAGAAAAAAATGCAGTTTATAGTATATTTAGAAAAGTATTCAGTAATGGCAAAGCAGGAGAAATCCTGTGACGCAAAGCTAAGGGGCTAAACCGTAAGGTATGCCAGCCAGCTGCCGCATTACAAAATGTGTATGGATATTACAACACTAATGCGTGAACTGCCATTCGGATACCCCCGAATGGCTTTTTTTATCCGTAAACCGAGCACGCGCCCGGTGGAGTGATCCGTACAAAAACTAAATATTGATTGGGCAAAGCAGGAGAAATCCTGTGACGCAAAGCCAAGGGTCTAAACCGCAAGGTATGACAGCCGGTTGCCGCAGATAGTTCGCAGCTATCAGCGATAAGAGAAAAAGCATTTTATGTGCCTTTCGAAAAGCAACGACTGTCAAAACCCGACAGTCGTTTTTAGTTTATCAAATGTATTTTGAAAAACAAATTTATTCGGAGGTACGGAACAATGTTAAAGAGAATAGCAAGAGTGACAGCACTCATATTGATATTAGCGGTTTTCACAAGCGGTGCGCTTGCGGTAACTGCTGATTTTGGTTATGGAGCAACCAGCAAGACAAGCAAAAAAGTAACCAAAAAAGTAACCAAAAAAGTCATAAAAACAAAAAAAGCAGCAAGGAAAACATATAAGAAGACGAAAAAAACAACCATAAAATACAGAACAAAAACAATAAAAAACACGAGTACCCAGAAAGTAACACAAAAAAAGACAGTGGTCAAAAAAGTAGTTATCAAAGCAAAGAAAAAGCAGAAGAAAAAGAAAGTAAAAACCATAAAAACTACTACTACATATACAACTACAACAGCAAAACCTGCCGCAGGTACAGCAAATACAACGACGGCAAGCCAACTGAAAGCAACAGTGACCCCGGCTCTGGCAAATGCATTTGACAAACTGGGTTTCACCATAAAGATAGAACCCGACGCAAGATATGCCGGTATTTTCAGTACTTCCAAACATTACATAGGACTGCAGGCTGTAAGCACGGGAGTATTCAGACATGAGATGGGTCATTTCTTAAGCACACTGAAAAATAAAGCCGCGAAGACCAGCACTTTCCAGGCCATATATCAGGAAGAGAAGGACAAGTATACAGGAACCAATAAGGCCTACGTTACAAGTACATCGGATGAGTATTTTGCAGAGTCCTACAGGAATTACCTGGAGAACGGAGCAAAACTAAAAACAGAAAGGCCAAAGACATACAGCTATATAAATCAGCAGGCAACCAGCATAACAGAAGATGACATAACAAGGACCTACAATCAGTACAGCTGGGCCTGGTAAAAACAAGTCAAAAGGGCAAGAATTTGCTTACAAAATACAAGAAGGAAACCCGAATAACTGCGAATATTTGGGTTTTTTTCTTTTTTGGATCAAAGAAAAAATGCAAAATCATGATAAAAAAAGCCCTTGGATTATTACAAAAAACTTTTCCCCCAAAATTTTTAAAAGAGCCCTTTTTCAAAAAAAACTTGACATTTATCCTTAAAAGGCGTATTTTTTTAGTAGGGAAAGAGATTATGAGACAACTACAGGCGGATATTTTATTGTCTCAAGGAATCGATAAAGGCAAAGCAGTCGTGAGGCTGTGGCGCAAAACTACAGGGTCTTGGGGAAAAACAAAAATAAGTGACATAATTAACCAAGATAGCCAGCTGCCGATTATAATAATAGGCAGCTTTTTTAATAGCTGCATGTAATGAAAAGGGCAAAACAGTCGTGAGGCTGTGGCGCAAAACTATAGGGTCTTGGGAAATAGTATCAATTCAGGGATCAATGCCAAGATAGCCAGTTACCGTTACTTCCGAAAAAAACGGTAACTTTTTTATTTGCGGTCCCGGCAAAAAAAAGTTACGAACTAAACGGAAGGAGAATGGGAAAATGGAAAATAGGAGGAGCAAAAAATACATAGCCTGGATACTGGCAATTGCAATGGCATTTACCGGTCTGGGAATCAACTTTTCTACCGTGTATGCAACACCTGGGCACCATCTGGAATGTAAGAAGTTCAATCTGGAAGCATATAAGGTTCTTGAAAACAAGGATCTTGAAGCCGGGGACTTTGAGTTTGTTGCATATAAAGCAGATGCAAACGGAGATCCTACAGGACCGGTTCTTGCCACAGGGACAAATGATGCGGATGGCAATATAAGTTTTTCAAACATAACAGTGACCAAAGACGGTACATACAGGTATGTACTGAAAGAAGTCATACCAGATGACGAGGACAAAATAGACGGTGTTATATATGACGAAAGCAGCAAGTTGGTTACCGTAAAAGTATCAGGTAATGAATATGTGCAAACAATAAGCGACGTGATCAAAATTGATAAAAGACAAAGTCTATATTTAACTACAGGTGATGCAAATTATGCAGTAATAAAACAATCCACATTTGCCATAGTATGGACGGAAGATCTACTTGGTCCAAATCAGCGTGCAGAGATAAAAAAACAGGTCCAGATGTGGGACAATTCGACAATGAATGATTTTTACTACATCCACGGCGAAGGAACATTTTTAGATTGGGGAGCCAGCAGAAATGATGATTTGGGACATTCCATACCAGGCAATGCAGGGCCCTATACATTCAGCATAACCTCAGATGGTGAGATAAAGCTTGAATGCCGAGCAGACAGGATAAGCCATTTGTATTACGGTATCTATGGCGCAAAAGCCACCTTTACAAATACATTCCTTGAAAAAGGCAGTATAGATGTAACAAAGGCGGTGAAACTGGACGGAAGCGCATGGACAGACTTTGACGGAGA
>DAIMEC010000005.1:0-16295 GCA_036725465.1 Bacillota bacterium
CTGTTATTTGATGCTTCCTCAGTGAATTCCTCCAGTGCCTTATTTTCCCCTGCCACTACTGTCTGCACGGGAGAATTGAAATTCACTGCTTCCAATATCCTGCCTTCTGATATTTGATCTATGATTCCCAGTATTTTTTCTCTGTTACCGAAGGCTGCCACCATGCCACCCTTTGGATCTCCATTGATGTCAGTGCCTGCCTCCTGCATAAAAACACCGCGTTTTTTGACTATGTCTATACCTTTTCCTATTTCATCTATTGTGCCTGCCACTGTAAGAGCCGAGTATTCTCCAAGACTGAAACCGGCTATCCCCGTAAGCTCAAGGGTTTTATCAAGACCTTCCTTTGCCGCTTCCTCTTTAAAAACCCTGTATATTGCCATTGTGACCACATATATGGAAGGCTGAGTCACATAGGTCTGCCTTAGCATTTCAGCTGTGCCGTTGAAGCACCATTCTTTTATCTGCTTTCCTGCCGCATCAAAAATTTCCCGGGCAGTTTTGTGATTATCATATAGATCCTTGCCCATCCCCGGATGCTGAGCTCCCTGTCCTGAAAATACTATGCCTATCTTCATATATTTCTGCTGCCTCCTTGAACATTTCGGATATCATTTCTGCGGCCGACTGTTCTTTGTTGACAAGACCGGCTATCTGGCCGGACATAACCGAACCCATTTCCATATCGCCGGAAAACACTGCTCTTCTCAAAGAACCGGTACAGACTTCATTTATTTCTTCAGCTTCCGCATTGTTTTTTTCCATTTCCAGAACCTGTCTTGCCAGTTTGTTTTTTATCACTCTGACAGGGTGCCCGGTGCTTCTTCCTGTGGCCACTGTACTTGAGTCCCTGGCCTTGAGAATAGCATCTTTATAGTTGCGTGCCACTATGCATTCCTCTGAAGTCAAAAACCTGGTTCCCACCTGCACTCCTTCAGCACCCAGCATATATGCGGCAGCTATGCCCCTGCCGTCTCCAATGCCTCCGGCGGCAATGACAGGTATCGAAAGAGAATCTGCCATTTGAGGTATCATAGCCATCGTGGTTATTTCCCCTATATGCCCCCCAGCCTCACAGCCTTCAGCTATCACAGCATCGGCCCCGGCTCTTTCAACCCGTTTTGCAAGGGTCTGATTGGCAACGACAGGCAATACCGCGATCCCGTTCTCTTTTAATCTTTTTATATATTTCCCCGGATTTCCGGCTCCGGTAGTGACAACCGGCACTTTTTCCCGACATACTATTTCAATTATTTCTTCAACATTTGGATCAAGCAACATGATGTTCACTCCAAAAGGATTTTCTGTCATTGCCCTGATTTTTTTGATCTCATTTACTACCCAGCTGCCTTGTGCACCTCCCGAGGCTATTATGCCCAGGCCGCCGCCGCGGCTTACTGCACCCGCCAGACTGCTTTCTGCTATCAGCGCCATTGCTCCCTGGATTATGGGATATTCTGTACCCAGGATCTGACAAACTCTGTTTTGCCCAGTCATTATCATTTGTCACCTCGCAGTTCTGTTCTTCTGATCTTGCCACTTATGGTCTTTGGCATTTCATCAAGAAATTCGACTTTCCTTGGACATTTGAAATGTGCCATATGCTGCCTGCAGTATTCGATTATCTCTTTTTCAAGGGATCTGTCTCCTTTGGTTCCTTCCACAAGGACAATGCTGGCCTTTACTATCTGCCCTCTTGTTTTATCGGGCAGTCCTGTGGCCGCACACTCAAGTACATATGGGAGCTCCATAAGGACAGATTCCACCTCGAAGGGACCGACTCTGTAACCGCAGGACTTGATAAGGTCATCGGTTCTTCCCACATACCAGAAATATCCGTCTTCATCTCTGAAGGCCGTATCTCCGGTGTGATATATGCCGTCATGCCAGCAGTCTCCTGTTCTTTCTTCGTTGCCGTAATATCCTGTAAAAAGCCCACAGGGGACACTTTTATCCGTTCTTATTACTATTTCACCAGTTTCTCCTGTCTTTGCTGTATTCCCTTTCTCATCAACTATATCCACATCATAAGCCGGGCTTGGTTTCCCCATGGATCCCGGTCTGGGTTCCGTCCCCAGGAGATTACATACAGTAAGTGTTGTCTCAGTCTGTCCGAACCCTTCCATTATCTTAAGACCCGTCTTATCATAGAACTCCTGCCATACCTTGGGGTTCAATGCTTCCCCTGCTGTCGTCACATGTCTGAGTTCCGAAAGTCTGTATTTCCCAAGATTCCTTTTTACGAGTATCCTGTATGCCGTAGGAGGGGCACAGAAAGTGGTTATACCGAATCTGGCAAACAGAGACAGGAAATCATGGGGCACGAATTTCTCCATATCATAAATGAATACTGCTGCCTCGCACATCCACTGTCCGTATATCTTGCCCCACAATGATTTTGCCCAGCCCGTATCGGACAAAGTGAAATGAAGTCCTTCGGGGTCCACATTCTGCCAGTATCTGGCGGTGACATAATGACCGAGGGGGTATTTGAAACTGTGTGTCACGATCTTGGGATACCCTGTTGTACCTGATGTGAAAAACATGGCCATGGGGTCATCGCCCCTTGTTTCTCTCCTTTGGAATTCTTCACTGAAGCCTTCCATCTCTGCATCAAAACTATGCCAGCCCTCCTTTGCGGGTCCTGTCATTATCCTGATGACATCTCTTTTTCCGCCGGCTATGGACTTGTCCGCCTCTTCCGTAACATCATCTTCATGAGTGCAGAATACGGCATTTATATCTCCGGTATCAAATCTGAAATTGAAATCTTCTTCCTTGAGCTGATGGGTGGCCGGAATAATGACTGCTCCAAGCTTATGCAGCGCTAAAACAGCAAGCCAGAATTGATAATGCCTCTTGAGAACAAGCATTACTCTGTCTCCCTTTTTTATTCCCAGACAGGAAAAATAATTTGCTGTTTTATCTGAGAGCACCTTAAGATCCCCGAATGTGAAGTTTCTCTCATTTTTGTCTTTGTCCACATAAAGCATGGCTCTCTTTTGGGGTTTTATCCGCGCCAATTCATCAACTATGTCATATGCGAAATTGAACTTTTCATTGTTGGTGAACGAAATACTCTGCAAAACACCGTTTGCATCTTCGCATACGGTTATATACTTTTTAATCAAATCATTCATAATACTTACATGCTCTTTTCATCTACATATTTTACAAGATCCTTAACGTACTGCATCTTCTCCGCATCTTCATCTGAAATTTCGATTTCAAATTCTTCTTCTATGCGCATTATTATTTCTACTGCATCCAGAGAATCCGCCTCCAGGTCTTTCATAAGGTGTGTTTCCATTTTTACTTTTTCTTCATCTGCAGAAAGTTGCTCTGCGATTATTGTTTTGATTTTATCGAATGTCATAATATACCTCCTGTTTTATAAACTTCTAACTGATTATAAAACAGAGAAGGGAGAAATGCAACATTTTTATTTGATTATCAAACTATTTTGTTTTATAAGTAATTTTCTTTTTTTTAAAGAAGAAAAAACGGCCCGAAAGCCGTTTTTGTTTGTCTGCTGTATGAAATTTTTCTTATCTTTTAATGTCGATTTGCTGAACCGGTGAGATCATATCCTTATATGATCCTTCCTCCGATTATTGTGCTTCTTCTGCTTCATCAACTGCTTCCTGCAGTTCCTCTGCCGAGTCATACTCTTCAGGATCCAATCCCAGTTCATACGCCCGTTCAATCAGCAAAGCATTATCACCGGAGGCATCATCAAGTTCACCTACTATTTCCATGTCCAGTGCTGAAAATTCACCGTCACCGTCAACATCAAAATCAAAAATACCCATTTTATCAACTCCTGCAAATATGAATACTGCTGCATCCGTAATTCATTGGTCAATACAAACTAATATCTTTTTATGATAAAAACTTCTACTTGTTCATGTCCATCTGTTTTGCCACTTCTTCGGCAAAATCTTCTTCCTTCTTTTCTATGCCTTCTCCCACTTCAAAACGTACAAAGGATGTTACTTCCATCTCTTTGCCCTTTGCTTTGGCGGTATTTTCTATATACTGTTTTACAGTTACCTCGCTGTCTTTGACAAACTTCTGCTCTAAAAGGCAGTATTCCTTAAGTTCCTTTTTCAGCTTGCCTTCCACGATCCTGTCTACCATTTCCGGCTTTTTACCTTCATTCAGTACTTGTTGTGTGAGTATTTTTTTCTCTTCTGCAATGAACTCCGGATCCACATCGTTTCCGTCAAGAAATCTCGGATTCATGGATGCCACCTGCATGGCCACATCCTTACCCGCTTCTTCTGTTTCTTCCCCAGAAGCTTCGGTTTTTATCCCCACGATGACACCGATGGTGCCGTTACCGTGTATGTATCCTTTATATACGGTATCTGCCTCGCAAAACTTCTCAAATCTTCTGATATTCATATTCTCGCCGATTTTTGCTATCTTGCTTTTCAGCACTTCCTGTACCGTGGAACCTTCAAAGGGCATATCCATGAATTCATCTTTGCTTTTAACGTCATTTTCCATCACCAGTTTTGCCAGTGAATCTACAAAATCAATGAATTCCTGGTTTTTTGCCACAAAGTCTGTTTCGGAGTTTACTTCTATTATTGCAGCTGTTTTCCCGTCTTTGGAGAATGCGGTCCTTACCAGCCCCTGAGCTGCTATTCTGTCAGCCTTTTTGGCTGCCTTGGCGATCCCCTTTTCTCTGAGCAATTCCACTGCCTTTTCTATATCTCCATCTGTCTCCATCAGGACATTCTTGCAGTCCATCATACCTGCGCCTGTTATCTCACGTAGTTCCTTTACCATGCTTGCCGTTACTGACATTTATTTTCCCTCGCTTTCTTCAGAAACATCCTCTTCACTCTCTGATGCCTCTTCCGTTTTTTCTCCTGTCGCTTCTATTTCTGCGGTTTCTGCTTCTTCTGTCTCTTCTTCGTAGCCTTCGTCAAAGCTTTCTCCCTGATTTGATTCTATTATGGCATCTGCCATACTTGACGCTATAAGTTTTACTGCTCTTATGGCATCATCATTTGCCGGTATTACGAAATCCACATCATCGGGATCGCAGTTGGTGTCGACTATCCCTATCACCGGTATCCCAAGTATCCTTGCTTCTCTTACGGCATTTGCCTCTTTCTTGGGGTCGACCACAAAAAGTGCTCCCGGCATGCCTTTCATGTCTTTGATGCCTCCGTAGAATCTTTCAAGTTTTTCCGCTTCATTCCTTAATGTAAGCACTTCTTTTTTGGATAGTTTTTGGAAGATTCCGTCTTCTTCCATTTTTTGGATGTCAAACAGCCTCTTTATTCTTGAAGAAATGGTTTTGTAATTTGTTAAAGTTCCGCCCTTCCAACTCTGATTGACATAGAACATACCGCATCTTAAGGCTTCATCCTGTATGGCCGCCTGGGCCTGTTTTTTTGTGCCGACAAAAAGAACCGGTTTACCGCTTTCGCCTACGGTTCTCATGAATTCGTAAGCTTCTTCGATTTTCTTAACTGTTTTTTGAAGATCTATGATATATATTCCGTTTCTCTCAGTAAATATATACGGAGCCATTTTGGGGTTCCATCTTCTGGTCTGATGTCCGAAATGTACACCTGCTTCAAGTAATTGTTTCATTGAAATAACTGACATTTTATTTTCCTCCCGGTTATACCTCCATCCTGGCATCCCCCAAAAGAAACCGCATATGCGGCACCGTCTTTCGGCAGCCGGATGTGTGAATTTTACGATGACGCTCTCTTAGCGACACCGCAAATCAGTATACTATAATATTTCAGTATTTGCAAGGGATTTCTTCCGCATGGGCCTTTATCAGATATGTGTTGAAGCCCTTCTTTGTTTTCGAGTATGCAGCTCTGCCCAGAAAAACGGGTTCTTTGCTGTCAAAAAAATATATTGCTCCATCAGCGATCCTTCGGACATTATCCAGATTGACCGCAAGGTATGTATGGCATCTGTGGAAACATCCTGAAAGCACGGGCCAGCATTCTTTCATTTTGCCATAATATGTAAAAGTTTCTTTTGCGGTGACGATTATGATCTTTCTTTCTCTCTGCTCTATGAATAGTATCTCATTCTGCGGTATTCTGGCAGTTTCCTTTTTCTTGATGACAACTATTCGTTTTTTCCGCATTTCATATTGCATTATGTCATCGTTTTTCATCTTGTCCCTTCCCTTTTGAATTTCCCCCGGATCCTCAGAACATCAATTCGATATGCAATATAAAATGCGCCGAAAGGCGCATTATAAATTTTTTTATTCCTGACGCTTATATGTGATATAATCCTCCGCTATTTCGTTTGCGGCCACCGACACCGGTCTTTCTTCGGAAAAATCGCGACCTTCTTCATCGGTCCCTTCAATAAGTATAGGTTTACCGTCGATTATGTCTCTGGCTCTTTTAGCAGCAAGTATAACAAGAGTATACCTGCTGTCTGCTTTCTTTCTTATCTCATTAATAGATGGATACAGCATTATATTTCCTCCTTATATTTTTCTATAAGCTCATAAATGTCTTCTGAAACTCTTGAATGTTCTGCTTTTATTATTGCTTTCACCCTGCATACAGCTTCTTCAAGTTCTCCGTTTACAACACAGTAATCATACTTGTCTATATATGCGATCTCTTTCATCGCTCCGGCCATCCTGACTTCTATGCTTTCGTTTTTTTCCGTTCCCCTTCCGGTGATCCTTTCTCTGAGTTCTGCCATGGAAGGCGGCAGAATGAAAATAAAAACTCCGTACGGATACACTTTTTTTATGCTCATGGCTCCCTGTATATCTATATCAAGAACCACATCATTGCCCGAATCCAGTTTCTCCATTACCATCTGTTTGGGGGTACCGTAATAATCCTGGTAAACATACGCCGACTCCAGAAATCCGTCACCGGCTTTCATTTCAAGGAATTTTTTTTCTGAAACAAAATAATAATCCCTGCCCTCGATTTCTCCTTCACGGGGCTTTCGTGTAGTCATAGAAACAGAGAAAAAAAGTTTTTCTGTTTCTTCAAGTAATCTTGTACATATCGTTCCTTTTCCCGCTCCCGAAGGGCCGGAAATGATAAACAATCGTCCTCTTGACATTTTTGCTCCTCCGCATCATTGATGCGAATATTTATTATATCATCACAGTGCTCCTCATTCAACATAAAATTATATATGCTGTTATTCTATATTTTGGACCTGTTCCCTTATTTTTTCGACTTCGCTCTTTATTTCCAGCATTATACCGGTTATTTCCATGTCATTTGCCTTTGATCCGATTGTATTGGCTTCTCTGTTCATTTCCTGCACAAGAAAATCCAGTTTCTTGCCGTCGGATCTGTCACTCTTGCTTATTATGTCGTCCATCTGGATCATATGACTGTCAAGTCTTACAAGTTCCTCTGTTATATTTGCCTTGTCCGCAAATATTGCCGCCTCCAGCAGTATCCTGTCTTTCGGGATCTCTATTTCTTTACCTATAAGCTCTTCTATTCGCTCCGCCAGTTTTATCGCATATGTTTTGCTTACCTGGGGAGCTTTCTTCTCGATCTTTTTCAGATCATCTCTCACCTTTGCTGCTCTCATTGCCAGATCCTCTGCCAGTTTTGCCCCTTCTTTGGTACGCATGGAATCAAAAGCATCAACAGCATCCCTTACTGCGATCTCAACAGATCTCAATATCTCCTCTTCATCCTCTACATCAGGTATAGTCTTCATCACTTCCGGCATTCCAGATATAAGAGCCAGATCTATGCTGCCCGGCAGACCAAATTCTTCTTTAAGTTTATTGAGGTTCTTGTGATACTGGGAAGCTGCTGCTGTATTGAGGCTTATCTTGAGATCATCTTCTGTGACCGCCTCTATAAGTATGGCTACTTCAACTTTGCCCCGTTTTACGGTCTCCTTTACGATATTCTTGATTTTATCTTCTGCAAAATTATACCTTCTGGGCATTTTCACATTAATGTCACTGTATCTGTGATTTACGGAACGCACCTCTGCAGTTATGATCCTTTTGCCGTCACTATACTCCCCTTTCCCAAATCCTGTCATACTCTTTATCATACAATTTTCTCCTTTTCAATAATAATTTATGATAATATATTATTATATCACAGTACTATCCGGAAAGTGAGATTTTTATGGCTTTTGACGGCATTTTTACCGGAGCGGCGGCCTTTGAGCTGAATGAAAAACTCCGCGGTGCCAAAGTAGAAAAAATATATCAGCCCGAAAGAGACGAACTGGTTTTTCATCTTCACTGCCCCTCAGGGGATCACAGACTATATGCTTCCTGCAGCAGCAACCATCCGGGAGTATATCTGACTTCGGAAAAATTCCAGAATCCCGCTTCTCCCGGTTCTTTTTGTATGCTTCTTAGAAAGCATATCGGCAAAAGCCATATAAGCGATATCCATCAGAAGGACTCAGAAAGGATCATTGAGATCCTTTTTACGGGTCGGGATGAAATGGGTTATGGTAAAAACAAAAAAATAATATTCGAAATAATGGGTAAACACAGTAATATAATACTTGTGAATGCCGATGATAATATTATTACAGACAGCATCAAACGTATCTCCCTGGGCATGAGCCGAATACGTCCCGTCCTCCCGGGAAGACCCTATGAATACCCGCCTGCACAAGACAAGATCTCCCTTTTTTCAGTCACTTTGTCCGATGTCAATGAGCTCTGCCGTGAAAACGACATAAGCCGGGCTCTGCTTTCTCGCATACAGGGAATTTCTCCCCTTATATCAGACGAACTCTCAATGGAAAAAAGCTCTGATGCCGTCTTCAAAAAAATCTGCATGATAAGGGAAAGTGTAAAAAACGGAAACTTTGCTTCTGCAGGATGGCTGAAAGAAAACGGAGAGCCGCGGGACTTCCATGTGATCCCTGTTTCTGCCTATGAGGAACTTGATATCATACGTTTCGAAAACCCTAGCGAGGCTGTCTCCTGGTATTATAAAAACAAGGACTCTGCCAACAGGATAAGGCAGAAATCATCAGATCTCAACAAAATCATTTCTGCCGCATTGAAGAAACTGAGACTAAAAAAACAACGTCTTCGTGAAGATTTACTATATGCCGAAGAGTCCAAAAAATTCCGTCTCTACGGCGAGCTTATCACTGCGAATATACACCGGATAAAACAAGGTGAAAATTCTGCCGTGGTTTTTGACTATAATAATGGAGAAGAGATCACTATCCCCCTTGACGTAAGACTTTCCGCCTCTCAAAACGCACAAATATATTTTAAAAAGTTCAGAAAATCAAAAACAGCTTTGGTTGAAAAACAGAAACAGCTCAGTGAAACAGATTCAGATATAACCTATCTGGAATCCACTGCCGAACATCTTAACCGGAGTGAAAAAGTATCTGACATCGATGCCATCCGTGATGAGCTTGTCGAAACCGGTTTTATCAGGAAAAGAAGGGATCTGCCCGCAAAAAAAATAAAGGCCGAGCCTTTTTCATATGTTTCTTCGGAGGGATACGTGATCCTTGCAGGCAGGAACAACAGGGAAAACGATTTTCTTACATTCAGAAAAGCATCCCGCACGGATCTGTGGTTCCATACAAAAGATATTCCGGGTTCCCATGTGATAATGCTTACAGAGGGCAGGGAGCCGGGAGAAAATTCTATACTTGAAGCTGCTGCTTTAGCTGCATACCACAGCAAAGGTGCATCTTCGGAAAATGTGCCCGTAGACTATACTCAAATACGCTATGTCAAAAAACCCTCCGGTGCAAAGCCCGGCATGTGTATTTTCACAAACAATAAAACACTGTATGTCAAGCCTTCAGTCCCCGTATCCATTCTATCATCTTCATGATCACCTCGGTGCCGTCGTTCTCTTTGTTTCCATTGTGTATTTCATGAAACATGCCTTCCCACTCTATATATGTACAGGCTTCTTTTTCGTGTGATACGAACTTGCGGCTTCCTTCGATACTGCATACCCGATCCTCAGTGCCATGCATAACCAAAAGGGGTTGTCCCTTTGATCTGCCATTGTCTTCATTTTCGTTTTTTGCCAGAGCTTCTCCCTTTTCAAAAGCTTCAAATGCACAAAGCATTGATATTTTATCATGCACCATAGGATTTGTTTTGTAAGGTTGAACAGAAAGCGGATGCCCCAGATCTTCTTCGTTTACTGATGATTTTATTGTCATTTCCGGGCATATTCGGGCCATGATTTTCACAAACAGAAAAAGCGGAGCCGCCGGCTTGTTCACCAGTTCTATCCATGGAGCCGAGATTATATATGCAAAGGGTTTATCATTCAACTTTCCTCTTGCTCTGTAGTCAAGGGCGATATTGCCTCCCAAACTGTGTCCGTAAAGTATCACCGGTTTATTGGGGTACTTTTTCATTGCATGTTCTAAAAGAATATCTATGTCTCCAAGCACTGATTCCCTTGGAGCACAATGACCTCTTTTGCCCGAAGATGCCCCGTGTCCCTTAAGATCCATAGAAAGGCAGGCTATATTGGCCTCTGAAAGAAATTTGTTCATACGGTCATAACGGCCCGCATGTTCTCCTATGCCGTGAATGATGCAAATAACATAGTCGGGTTCTTCTTTCGCCCATAAATATCCGGTTATTCTGTCTTTTTCTCCGGAACCTTTGATCGGAAAATTTTCAAACATATTTTTATCCTTTCCGTTATACTTCATTTCAAGCCCTTTATATTACATTTTGTGCTCTTGTTTTGCCTGGCCATTGTTTTTAATTTTTTTCTGTATATACTCGTATTAAACCCTAAAATTGTTTGAGACCGCAACGAAAAAGGAGGCAGAAATGAATAACAGATGTTCGATGTGTGATAAGTTTTGTAAAACCAGGCCTTTCAGAGGCGGTTATATATGCGAGGATTGTCTTGATATTTTCAAGTCACCGAATGCCAGATTTTGGAGCATCGATACATAAGTTGAAAAACACAAAAACAGGTCTATCCCACGCTCCATACTTTCCCCTATCTTACCAATTTCAATTGCTGCGGTTTCAGCAGGGTCGTTTTATAAACGGCCCTGTATTATTTTTCATTTCTTATCTTTTCCAGGACGGTTTCGAATTCATTGGGCAAAGGACTTTTAAATTCAATGTATTCCGCCCTCGACGGATGCATGAATCCCAGCAAATATGCATGAAGCATCTGTCCTTCGATCCCGTAGCGATTCTTTTTCGGTCCGTATATATAGTCACCGAAAAGTGGGTGTTTTATATACGCCATATGTACTCTGATCTGATGTGTTCTTCCCGTTTCAAGTCTTGCTTCGATCAGGGTATATTTTCCGAATCTTTCAATCACCTTATAGTTGGTCACTGCTTCCCTGGCATTCAAACCTCCCACAGTCTGTCTGAGGCGGTTTTTCGGGTCTCTTCCCAAAGGTTCTTCTATTCTGCCCTCATCTTCAACAATATTGCTGTAAACCAAAGCTTTATATCCCCTGGTTACGCTGTGCTCTGCCAGCTGCCGGGCAAGAGACCTGTGGGCGAAATCGTTTTTTGCGATCATTATCAGTCCGGTAGTGTCCTTGTCTATACGATGCACTATCCCGGGTCTTGCTATGCCGTTGATACCCGAAAGACTACTGCCACAGTGAAAAAGCACGGCATTCACCAATGTATGGGAATAACTCCCCGCAGCGGGATGGACCACCATCCCCTTTTGTTTGTCAATAACCAACAAATCATCATCCTCATAAACTATATCAAGAGGTATATCTTCGGGTACAATATTTGTCTCTTCCGATTCCGGAAGAAGTATCCTTATTTTCTCTCCGGCTTTTACCTTATGCTTTTTTGAAAAGCAGACTTCCCCTCCCAGTGAAACCATGCCTTTCTCGATTAATTTCTGTATGTGATTTCTCGATGTTTCCGGCAAAGAAAAAGAAAGAACCTTGTCAAGTCTGGTTCCGTCTGTTTCCTGGTCCGCTGTTATGTTAAAGATTTTTTCTTCTTTCATCTTCCCTTTTATCAAAAAATATCACATATATACAAAACAGTCCTGCCCCTATGCAAATGAAAATATCAGCGATGTTAAAAACCGGGATTATTCTTATGTTAAAAAAATCTACGACATATCCCCGTACTATCCTGTCCACAAGATTACCGATCCCCCCGCCTGCTATCATTGCCACTGACAGCAACAGCATGGGTTTCGCTTTTTTTCTGTATCTGGTAAGGAATATAATTGCTACCGTCAAAAGCACAGCCGGAAGTATTATCAGAAGTGCCGGGTACTGGGAAAGAATATTGTAAGCCGCACCTTTATTTTCTACATAAGTAAGATAAAGCACACCATCGAGCAGTGTCACGGGATGTGCCGGGTCAAGTCCGGAATAGGCCAGTGCCTTGATCATCTGATCCAAAAGAACGATTGCTGCTATTATCAAATAATACATATCATCTTTTGATGTTGACCATTGTTTTTCTATCGGAAGCCGTGCTGGCAAGATCTCTTTCGAAATCTTCATCCGAAACGGAACTTTTTACCTTTGGGACATCCACGGTCTCTGATCCGGATTCTTTTTCGCCTATAAGGCTCTGAAGTCTTTCATCATCAAATTCAGGGAACAAATCATCACTTAGATTTTCAAATCTTTCCAGCTCAGCTTGAAGCAGTCTTTCGTATTTATCTCTGAAATCAACGTACCTGTTTTTGAGTGTCATACTTTCCTGGGCCAGTCTTTCGGCTTTTTCTCTTGCTTCTCTAACTGTCAGTTCCGCATCTAGTTCGGCATTTTTAAGAAGTATCTCTGCACGCTTTTCTGCGCTTACAGATATATCTCCCATAAGTGCTTTTGCGGCTTCCAGAGTTTCCAGAACAGCCCCTTCGGAACCTTTGCTTTTGTCCAGTTCATCCTCAAGGGCTACGACTTCGGCTTTCAGGCGCACATTCTCTTTGACAAGTTTTTCAAGATCCAGAGTTATAAGATCCAAAAACATGTCTACTTCTTCCTCTTTGTAACCCCTTACTCCTCTTGTAAATTCTTTTTCCTGTATCTCTGTGGGTGTTATCATTTTTTACCTCCAAGAATCACTGTGTATATTGTTGAAATCAAATCCCTTGTTTTCTATGCTCGAGGAAATATCCACATTCTCAGGTGCGAATACAAAAATATTGTTAGCGACTTTTTGAACATTTCCGTTAAGCGCATATGTGGCTCCGCTAAGAAAATCAAATATCTTCCTGGCTGTCTCGGATTCGATTTTTTCAAGGTTTATTATTATGGGTTTTCTTGTTTTCAGAGAATCCACAAGTTTGGGGCACTCTTCAAATCCTTCAGGTTCTATGACTACCAGTTTGAAAGGATTTGTCGTTCTTGACTGCATAGGCATCACTTTCTCTTTTGGATCTCTTCTGCTGTAGGCCGATTTTGTTTCAGCCGGTCTTTTCTCGAGAGGGGCACTGCTCTCTGCGATCTCTTCTTCAAATTCATCATCATCGATCTCTTCTATGCCCACCAGATCCTTGAACTTACTAAATACTCCCATATTATCCTCCTTAATTGTAAACTCTTTCTCCGAATATGGCTGTTCCTATTCTTACAAGATTGGATCCTTCCTCCACTGCAACCTTATAATCATGGGTCATGCCCATAGATAAATATCTGAAATCCAGTCTTTCATGACTGATTTTTCCGTACTGATCATATTGTTTCCTGACTTGCGCAAAATATCCCCTTACTTCTCCCGGGTCTTCTGCAAAGGGCACTACACACATGAGCCCCCTGATCCTTATATTCTTGCAGCTTTCAAGTATTTCTTTTATCAGATCCTCTGTTTCATCGGTGCCTATACCGAATTTGCTTTCTTCGGAAGCAGGGTTCACCTGTATCAGAATATCCATTTTGAGTCCTTTTGCAGCAGCTCTTTTATCAATTTCTTTTGCAATTTTCATTGAGTCAACAGAATGTATCATATGGACTTTGTCAATTATATATTTGACCTTATTGGTCTGCAAATGACCTATCATATGCCATCTTACCGGCTTTATCCGGTCATACTTTTCAATTATTTCCTGAACTTTATTTTCTCCGATATCCGTAACTCCTTCATCAATGGCTGTATTGATCTCTTCAGGTGTTCTGGTTTTTGTAACTGCCACAAGCAGTATTCCTTTGTCAAGGTCTGCTTTGATTCTACTAAGATTCTCTTTTATTTTCTCCATATCAGTTTTTGTCTGCTTCCGGGTTTTTTAGAACTTCGTCATAAACCTTCACAGTTTCTACTCCTTCTCCATTGTCATCATAAAATATATCTTCTGCCAGTAATGTTTTTTCTCCGTCTGTTGCTATGGTTTTTACAGGAACAAATTCATATTCTCCCGTAGCTTTTTTTACATATACACCAGTAACGTCGTCCTTTGTTGTAAGAGCACTGTTGCTTACCAGAAGTCCTCTTGTATCGGTGGTCACCATATATCCTTCCAGCATCCTATTCTTTACAAAATCTTTGTAATAACCTGTGCTCCTGGCTATTATCCTCCATTTTTCTCCCTCCTGCAGGATGTTTTTTATGCTACAGGAAACACTTCCGGCGGGAAGTTCCGCCTTTACTGTGCTGCCTTCCTTGTAATTTGGTATATCTCCTGATTCAACCCAGAAAATAAGAAACCATTCACTGTTGTCGGCTATCTTGTAAATGGGCTCGCCGGCCATCACTTTGTCTCCGGCAATATTTTTTGCGGGCTCGCCTATTCCTTTAACTTCTGAATATTTTAGATCGTCCATACCCTCGGGAGTGAAGAAGTTTTCATAACCGTCTATCATCGTGGTGAATATGCCTTTTCTTGCTGCGGTGAACTTGCTGTCAGGTACCATTGAACCGGAAAGTCTCTCGATATATTTTTGTTGATCTGACTCCTGCCGGGCATCTTCTTCTTTTTCTTCGGTGACCGGAGTAAATTCAAGTACCTTTGCTCCTTTCCTGAGAAGAGTTCCTTCATCGGATTTGTATTCTACGATACCTGAAGAAGCTACGGAATACACTGTCTCGCTTCTTATGATCCAGCACTTAATTTCATGTCTGGCCTTCAGGTCGCCGTACTCAAGTATTTCTGTTCTGGTCAGCGCTCCTGTCAGTGTCGGGATCACACCTATAACAATATATAGTGCTATTGCTGCCAGTATGAATACAGATATAGTTCTTTTTTTTGGTTTTGGCATGTTATGTCTCCGTCTACATTTTACACTATATCCAGTATTTTTTCCAATAATTTTCTCTCTTCTTTTGTAAGCTCTCCGGGATCCTTTATATATTCCTCAAAGAGGTCTGGTCTTCTTTCTCTGGTGATCTCAAGGGCCTTTTCAAATTTCCATAGATCTATCATTTTATGGTTGCCTCCAAGCAGTATCTCAGGGACTTTCATGTCTCTGTATTCTCTCGGTTTTGTGTATTGAGGGTGTTCCAAAAGGCCGGAATAAACAGACTCCTCTTTTACCGAATCACTGTTTCCCAAAACTCCGGGAATAAGTCTGGCAACGGCATCTATGAGCACCAGGGCAGCGGGTTCTCCTCCTGTCAAGATGTAATCGCCTATGGATATTTCTTCTGCATGCCAGTATTCTATTATTCTTTCATCTATACCTTCGTAATGACCGCAAATTATGACGATTTCTTTTTCTTCTGCCAGTTCCTCAATTTTCGTTTTGCACAAAAGACTGCCTTTAGGAGACATGTAAAGTATTCTTTTTTTTTCGGCACCCAAAGATTCAAGTGCTCTGAAAACCGGATCCGGCATCATTACCATTCCGGCTCCGCCACCAAAAGGATAATCATCCGTTTTATTATGTTTATCCTGGGTAAAGTCCCTTATGTCAGTTGTCTGAAGGCTTAGGAGGCCTCTCTCAATGGCTTTGCCAAGCATACTGCTTCTTACAGGGCCGAACATTTCCGGAAAAAGCGTTAGTATCTCTATATTCATATCATTCCCTCTATCAGCCTGACGATTATTTTCTTTTCTTCCATATCTGCACTGATCAAAAACTCGGGCACAGCAGGGATCATAATAATCTTTTCTTCTTCATCGATTATATTTAAAATGTCCTGTGCTCCGCTTCCGGTCACGTCTCTTAATATACCAAGCTGATTCCCTTCAGTATCAAAAACAGAAAAACCCAAAATATCCCGGACATAATATGTCCCTTCGGGAAGTTTTTCCGTTTGATCCTCCCAAATATGAACATCTTTGCCTTTCTGACTTTCCGCTGTGTTCCTGTCGCTTATGTTTTCAACTTTAAGTATTACGATTTTTCCTTTATAGCGGACATTTTCTATTTTAACTTCATGCCGGTCT
>DAIMEC010000006.1:0-16124 GCA_036725465.1 Bacillota bacterium
TTTGACGGCAGAGGGCCTGATCTCAAAAGCCTTTTGAATAATGCGTTTGGGATGGACGAAGGATCGGATTATCTTGAAAGCCTTGCTGACAATAAAGTAATAAAGTTTGTAGCGGGTACGGATTCTTATATGGTCAGAATGACTGTAAAACAGTTAAAACAGACAAGATATTATTATCCCAATGGGCCGGATGGGGCAGAGATCCGTGATACTGCAAAGGGTTCAAGGGGAAGCGAAGCATCAAGACAAGGGGCAATTCCGGTACCGGTAAGAATACATCTGGGTGAAACGGGAGCTGAAGGTGGAGAAACAGTATTAAGAGTCGGGCAGGTAGCTCCCAACGAGCAGAACTGGCCTCTTGCAGTAAAAGATATTGCCAGGGGACAAACGGCGGACAAATAATAATTGAAGCCAGCCCCGCACAAAAGATCCCGAGCCATATAACAACATCTGTAAGCGGCAGAACAGTAGTTTATCCCGGAGAAAATATAAAACTGTACTCTCCACAAATAATATCCACAAAGATATATTATACGACAAATGGCATACTTCCCACTATGGATTCGGATATTTATAATTATAATACTTATGGGACATTATCCAGCAGAACAATAACAGTTCCGGCTACTGTCGGTGGTACATTTACTGTCAAGGCATTTTCAATGAAATACGGCAAACTTGACAGCGATGTTCAGACTTTTTCATACAAAATAATTTCCCTTCCAAAACAAGGAGGGACATATACGGTGGGAAGCAGTAAATATAAAATAACAGGATCTGCAGCATCAGGCGGAAGAGCAGCATATATGCGCAGGATCAAAAAAACATATAAAATTTCATCTGTACCGGCAAGTGCCAAGATAAACGGATATACCTTCAAAATAACATCTGTGGCAGACAAGGCATTCAGAAAAAATAAGAAGCTGAAGAAAGTGACAATAGGAAGTAATGTAACTAAAATTGGCAAACAGGCCTTCTACGGAGATAAAAAATTAAAAACAATAGTCATCAAGAGCAAGAAAATAACCAAATGCGGGAAGGCAGCATTCAAGGGAATAAATAAAAAGGCAAAAATAAAAGTGCCCAAGAGCAAGCTGAAAAAGTACAGAAAGCTTTTCAAAAACAAAGGGCAGGCAAAAACAGTCAGGATCGTCAAGCTGTAAAGACAGTTTGGCGATTTTGTTTATGTAGTATATAAAGGTAAATAAAGGATAAAGATATTGAAAGCAGTGTATTCGAGTGATATAATTTATTTAATATTCGGACACAGGAAGGAGTAAAAAAATGGGAAACGATATGTTTGGCGGACTAATGAAAGGATTATCCAGCGTTCTTCCGCAGGATGATCCCAACATAAAAAAATTTACTGCACAAAGCAAGATCAACGACCTGAAAGAAGAAGAGACCGGTATTTATGCGGAATTGGGGAAAAAAATAATAGAAGAGGAACCCGGCAAATATCCGGGATTTGAAGAAAGACTAAGAGCGATCCGGATAGAACTTAATGAGGCGGAGAGCGGAGCGAAAAAGGCAGATATGGAAGCTAAAGAAGCTGAGAAAGTCAAGGAAGCAGAAAATGCAAAAAGGACATGCCCAAACTGCGGGACTATCAACGAAGAAGGGGTAAAATTCTGTTCTGAATGCGGCACAGAGATAGGTCAGGGACTCACGTGCCCCGGATGCGGAGCGGCTCTTTCTCCCGGAACTAAATTTTGTGGTTCATGCGGAGCTAAGGTAGGAGAATAGAGATGGCTACATATAAGCAGCCCTGCATACACTGCGGAACATTTATTGAACGCAGTAGCAGTTTTTGTCCGAAATGCGGCAGCAACAGTCCATTCGGCTACAGCTGTCCCTCCTGTGGTCAAAGCATAGAAAAAGAGCAAAAGCGGTGCTCAAGCTGCGGCAGGGATCTTTATGTGTCCTGCCCGCATTGCGGTGAACTGACTTTTGTACAGGAAAAATGTGAGGTCTGCGGCAAAAGCCTTATGAAAATATGCGGAAACAGAAGGTGCAAGGCAGAACAGTTCTTTGATTTGGTCAAATGTACTGCCTGCGGCAAAAGCCTTATACCGGAGACCGAAAAAAAGGGATTTTTCAATAGAAAAAAGCAGGATGATTGATTTGGAAGGAGACTAACAAAATGATGAAAGCATTTACAAGGAATTATGATGATAATTCCACCGAAGCCGGCTTTCAGTTTACATTTTATTGTGATATATGCGGCGATGGATACAAAAGCAGTTTTATAGAATCAGAAACATATGACAAAAAACAAAAGATACAGGGAGTAGCCAGAGGAGCAGGTATACTTGGAAGCCTTATGGGCGGGGTAGGATATAACACCGGATGGGCAGCAGAAAGAGCCGGAGACGTGATGGCTGAAAGATTTGAAGAAAGAAGCCCGGAATGGCGAAAAGAATACGAAAATGCATTCAACAGAGCGCAGAATGAGGCCCAGCAGCATTTTCACAGGTGTCATGCCTGCCAGAAATGGGTATGTGATGCCGATTGGAATGAAGATGAAGGAATGTGCGTAGAATGTGCGCCAAGAACAGAGATATATACCGCAAAAGCCAAAGCTGATGCCATCAAAAGGAATATAGATGAAAAGGCGGCTGAAGCTACCATATGGGACGGTGATCTGAAAAGCACCACTACTGTCTGCCCTTCCTGCGGGAAACCTGCCGGTAACGGCAAATTCTGCAACAACTGCGGTGCGTCACTTGAACTGAACAAATGCCCGTCTTGCGGGGCCGAAAACGCTCAGGGGGTAAGATTCTGTAATCAGTGCGGAGCCAAAATGGACGGACCAAAAGTCACAAAATGCCCGGGATGCGGCAAAGAGATGGAACCGGGAGCCAAGTTCTGTGGAGAATGCGGAACAAAAATTGAATAAGAATAATAGAGAACAGATAGAAACAGATAAACTATCACCATTTATTGAAAACCTTTTCGGCAAAGCCGGGAAGGTTTTTTATTTTAAGTAAAGTGCCATCGTCGAGAACTGCCTTGCCTGAAAAACTGCCGAACACCTGATGCTGATTTGAACATATGATGCCCAGATCCGTGCGGGAACTTCTGTCTATGACAGGAATAAAGTCCATCTCGAAACGGCCGTCATCGGAGGTGAAGCTCCAGGGAGAAAGAAAATCTTCTCCGCCCATTTTATGATCCGACTGTTTCATACCGGGTTTGTCGGGGATATTGAATTTGACCCGGGATATTTTGTGACCTTTATTTTTATAGATGATCATGTTTTCAGTGGCGGCACTTGTGTCGCCAAAGCCGTATCCGATATTGAAGCCGAAAGGGCTGCCCTCATGAAGACCTGATGCGCTTCCCCAGAACCAGGTATTTTTATAGGTCCAGACGCCCCTTCCCCAGTCCAGGACACCAAAAGAATCCGAAGGATCAAAGATATGATCCCGTCCGTCAAATTTCACTATGCCCGAAGCGGGCATACAGTTTATTTTTTCGTTATAGTAAAATGCAAGATCGTCTTCGTTGAAAGGGGTTGCTATGATCATCGAATCCATATCGGGACATTTTAGGGTCAGATCTCCCTCTATGGGCTTTCCTTTATAAAAGTCATCCATATAAAAACTTAAATGCCTGATAGAACTCCTGTGTTCAAAACATATAAAATAATTTTTGTCTTTAGTTTTGACATTGCCTTCAAGGGTGGAGGAGGGCATTTTCTTTTTACCGAAAGTAAAAGGCTGCATTGGGCTTTTTGTGTGCTGCCAGGGTCTTAAAAAATCCAGAAGGGAGATGCTGTCAAGGCCCATATATGAGTTGTCTGCCACAGTTAGAGCTATGCCGTATTTTTCATTTCCTATATAGTAATAATCCCATTCCTTGATCCTTCTTCCGGAAGCCTTGATGTGGCTGCGGTTATATACCTGCAGATGACGTCTCGAATAGCCGGGAGCGGAAAGATGTCCTTCCGGTGTCAGCAGATTTTGTTTTTTTGTTATTTCTTTCTGACCGGTATTTTCATTTATAAAACTGTTTTTCATAAGACCTCATCCTGCATGCCTTCATATACTGTTTTGAGTATATGAACGATCAAAAGTAATAACTACAAAATAACAGGGATCGATTTTCTGAAGTTCATCCTGTACTTTTCCTTTGATTTCTTTCTCTTCTGTCTTGCACTCATGATCAAGCACCAGGTCAAAAATTATGTTTGTATGGGTAGGACCGGGAACTACGCGAAGATCATGCATACCCGTGACTCCGGGAAATGATTTTATTGTTTCTGTTATTACAGGTTCAACTTTTTTTACAGCAGGATCGTTTCTTTTGATTGGATCCATATGGGCCACGCAATGTATTCCGAGGGTTTCACCGATCTCCCGCTCTATATTATCCACCATATCATGGCTTTTCATTATATCCTCATCGGCATCGACCTCTATATGTATAGAAGCAAAGACTTTGCCGGGACCATAGTTATGGACCACAAGGTCGTGGATGCCGATAACTCCACCGGGAGCAGAAGCCATTTTTTCTATCTCACTTACCATGTCCTCATCGGGGGCTTCTCCCAGCAACGGACTTGAAGTCTCCTTTATTAGAGTTATACCGGACCAGATTATAAAAAGTGCAACAAGAGAACCCAGCCATCCGTCCAGTTGAAGACCTGTGAATTTCGTTATTATTACGCCGATAAGTACAGCACTTGTGGCGATAACGTCGTTTCTGCTGTCTGTTCCCGTGGCTATCAAAGTCATGGAATTGATTTTTTTGCCCACATACATATTGAAAAAAGTCTGCCAGACTTTGATCAATATGGCCAGAATCAGGACTGTTATAGTTATATAGTCAAAAGAAAGAATTTTTGGATCAATGATCTTAGATACAGAAGATCTCAAAAGAAAAAGACCCACTATGATAATGAGTATGGAAATAAAAAGACCCGTGAGATACTCTATTCGGGCATGACCGTAGGGATGATCCTTGTCTTCCGGCTGGGAAGCCATTTTGAAACCCACGAGAGTTATTATGGAAGATGAGGCATCCGTCAGGTTATTTACTCCGTCTGCGATGATGGCTATGCTGGAAGAAATGAGACCTATCAATATTTTCATCACGCAAAGAAGAAGGTTAGAAATTATACCCACTATACCGGCAAATTTGCCGTAATTTTGCCTGACTTTGGGATCCTTTACGTCTTCGTAGTTTTTTATGAATTTTCTTATAAGAAATTTACCCATTTATATTATTTTTCCCGGTTTTCGGAAAGTGCTTTATTTAAGGCAATGGTAAGCTGATCCGCACAGGATGTTGATTTCATGCCGCAGGTATTGCCGTTGAGTTTTTCGGTTATCTCTTTTACGGTCATGCCGTCAAGCAAAGAGCTCATTGCCTTAAGGTTCCCGTTACATCCGCCGAAGAAATTGATATTTTTGACCACATCGCCTTCCAGGTCAAATTCCAGTTTTGTAGGGCAGACGCCTCTTGGGATATAAGTGTGTTTCATGTTTTTTTCCTTTCATATGCATCAAAAATCAGTATAATATATTATATCACAAGAAGCAGGGAGGCAAACATGAAAGTTGTATGTGCAGGTAATAGTATTGTTAACGGATTCCCTCACCGCAGAAGTTGCAGTTTTCCTTCTGTACTCAGGGAAATGACCGGCTGGAAAGTTATAAACAAGGGAATCAACGGCGAAACCACAGTTATGCTGGCAGAAAGGTTTGACAGAGACGTGCTTCTCCATGAACCCGAAAAGGTCATTATACTTACGGGCACAAATGATTTTATTTTCGAAACTGAAACTCCCGAAGGGGCCATGAAAAACATAGCCCGGATGGCAGAGAAAGCCAAAGAAAAAGGAGTGGAAGTCGTACTTCTGACACCCATAAACTGTAACGAAACACAGGCGGCGGAATGCTGGATGAAGGGGTCGGGCACAGATTATCATGAAGTCAACAGAAAGCTTTCCAAACTGGCGGAAATGATAAGGGATCATGGTAGCATGAATTGTTGCAAGGTGGTGGATTTAGAGGTAGAATATAAGAAATTCGCAAAATTTCATGACGGGATACATCCGACAGTAGAAGGACAGGCTTATATAGCACAAAAAGTAAAGGAAGGTATTTGAGATGCGTTCAGACGTAACAAAAAAGAAAAAAAGCAAGGCACCTATCATTATACTTGTTATAATATTAATCGCCGCACTTGGCGCAGGGGCATATTTTTTATTATCAAAGGATAATAAAAAAAGCGGAGGCATAATATCCGATGAGATAATAAATCCGCTTACCGGCGAATCTGTTGAGGAACTGCTGCCGAGGCCTATACAGTTTTCAATCGATAATGCCGCTCCCGCAAGACCTCAGTCGGGTCTTTCTGCGGCAGATATCGTGTTTGAGTATCCGGTTGAAGGCAGCATAACAAGGATACAGGCAATATATTATACTAAGCTTCCCGAAACGGTGGGACCTGTGCGCAGCGCAAGGCCTTATTTTGTGGATACGGCCAGAGAGTATAAGGCGGTCTTCGTGAATCACGGATGGTCCCCGGAGGCAAAAGAATACCTTGAAAGCGGGGTGGTTCCCTATATCTCCGGGCTCACATACAGCGGTGGAGTTTTTTACAGGGCGGATGACAGACCCGCACCGGACAATTCAATGATACATACAGATAAACTTCTTGAAGCCATCGAAAAAGAAGGATATGACGAAGAGCAGGATGTAAGGACTTTCAACTTTCTTGAAAAAGGACAAAAAGTCAAAGGACAAAAAGCGACAGAGATCAATATAAACTACCTGACAACAAAGTGCTCATACGAATATGACAGAGAGAAAAAACTGTATAAGAAGTTTTCCAACGGCGAAGTATATATAGACAAAGAGACAGGCGATCAGATAACAGCCGCGAATGTTATGATCCAGTTTGTAAAAAGCCAGGTGCTTGACAACAAAGGAAGATTGGGCATAGACATGAAAGCCGGAGGAGATGCGATGCTGTTTCGAAAGGGTAAAGTCATAAAGGGTACATGGTCAAGGGAAGACATGGATTCCCCCACGATTTTTACAGCAGCCAACGGAAAAGAAATGAAAATGGCAACAGGCAATACTTGGATACAGGTGCTGGATCAGAATCACAAAATAGAGTATAACTCAGACGAAGAAGAACAATAAAAAACAAGCGGCGGAGACTTTAAGTCTGCCGCCGCTTTTGTTTTGTATGGCAAAGTTATTAGTTTACCAGTTCCTGAAGGACTTGGTTGGCAACACTGCCGGCAACATTGGCACCGCTTCCCCCGTTTTCCACCAGCACTATGAAGGCATAAGGATTCTTTTCATCTCTGAGAAAACCCGTGAACCACGCGTTGGGAGAATTGCCTCCCCCCACTTCGGCAGTACCGGATTTCGCACATATATCAAGATCCGGGAAATTATATTCGCCGTATGTTTCAATGACATTATTGTGCATCATATCCGAAAGCACCGAGGCGGTTTCAGATTCGATAAGAGTATCTGTTTTACGGCTCCAGTTTATTCCGGCGGGAAGACCGCTGTTGGTTTTGATGCTGTCTATAAGATTGGGCACTGCTGCTTTTCCGCCATTTGCTATTGCTCCCGCATATATCATCATTGAACATGGATTTACAAGATCGTGATACTGTCCTATTCCCGTCCAGGCAATATTCACGTCCTCGGAAGGAAAGTCAAATGACCCCGGTGTCGTATGGATGCCGTTGATATTGTAGCTGTCCGTTAAGCCGGCTTTTTTTGTGTATTTCTTTATGTTGTCTATTCCCAGAGAAAGGGTCAGATCCGCAAATCCACAGTTGCAGGAAACAGCAAGAGCCTCTTCAAAATCAACTTCGCCGTGGGGGTAAGGACAGGTTATCCTGTCCACCTCGGAAGATTCGAACTGTTTTTTGCCGGTGCAGTTATATGTCCAGCTTTCGAGATCCTTCTTTTTTTCTATTGCGGCGGCGGAAGTCACCAGTTTAAAAATGGAACCGGGAACTATCCTGGCGGTAGTGCATCTGTTAAGATATACCCCGGAAGTATCATCCTCTTTGATCTCGGGCGGATCCGTCGGATCGTAATTAGGCGAACTAGTCATACACAAAACATCTCCTGTCTTGTAGTTATAGACCATCACGGCTCCCTTGTGATCTCCCAGAGCTTCGCTTGCTGTTACACAGGCATCCGCATCGATAGTCAGATATATCTGTCTGCCTTCGCCACCTGCTGAATACGTGCCGGTAACAGGATTGTATCCCACGAGTTTGCCGGCAAAGGCCCGGTTGGCTCCTGTTAGTATATTTCCGTCGATATCCCCCACTGCATGAAGTGTGGCAGTACGCACACTGTAACTGTCGCTGTATTCGGGCTCGCCGCTTTCTGTGTTTTCAAGAAGCACCTGACCGTTTCTGTCATATATGGACCCCGTATTGATTTTCCCGTCGGTGAAAACATGTTTGTTGGCAGGATAGCTCACCCATTCGGAACCGTAAACCAGCCACTTTCCCACATAGAAACAAAGACCGGCAGCCAGCATTCCTGCCAAAAGGAGACACATCAGTGCTCGTCTTTCAAGCTTTTTCATAGCGTACCTCCTTCTATTTCCTCTTCATCTTCTATTTTGCGCACAGCTATACTGGCACCCTGCCTGGTGTCTGCGGCTTTAAGAAATGCCAGCAGTCCCCATGAAACAAGCATGCTGCTTCCTCCGTTTGAAACAAAGGGGAATGTAACACCTGTAAGAGGAAAGATATCAACGGCACCGAATACGTTAAGCATGGTCTGGAATATGAACAGGGAAGTTGCTCCGCATGCGGCTATCGTATAAAAAGTTGAACGTCCCCCCATGATGGAGCGGACGGCGAATACACCAAGAGTTATTATGGCAAGCACAGCCAGAATGGCTATAATAAGTCCCCATTCTTCGCAAAGTATGCCGAAAACAAGGTCTGTGTCGGAAGCAAAAACATTATGCAGCCAGCCGTCACCGGAACCGTATCCCACAAGGCCGCCGCTGGCACCTGCCGACATGGTCCTTGTCTGTTGAAAACCGCCCGTATCGGCATATTGCCAGGCATGTCCCCAGGTGGCGAATCTTTCAGCTATATAAGGACGGAACCGCAGGACCATAAGACCCGCAGCAAAAGCTCCTCCCGCTGTAAGTATCAGTTTTGAAAACTCACCGCTTCTCAGGAAAGAGATAACAAGGTATGTAACAAAGAATATGGCAGCCGTACCGAAATCCCCCATTACTGCCAGACAACCCAGACAGAAAAGAGAGAAAAGCATGAACAGCCCAAGATTTTTCTTTTCGTAAAGTTCGTCCAATGTGGCAGACCCGATAAAAATAAAGGCTATCTTGACAAATTCAGAGGGCTGGAAAGAAAATCCTCCGATGGACACCCAGTTTGCGGCACCGTAGGTCAGTGTTCCGAAAGCCAGATTTATCAGAAGGAGCAACACGCTGGCCGCCACAAGGATCCGTCTTATAAGAAGAGTCCTCGAAAGGTCTCTCAGATATATGCAAAGGCAGAAGAAAAGCACTACTCCCAGTATTATGGTTATCAGCTGTTTGCTGACTTCGTTGGGAGCAGCTGTTGCGGTTATGGCAAGATTGAGTGTACACAGGAAAAACGCTATTACTTCCATTTCAAAATTTGTGCTTCGCATCACTTTCAGAAAGGTGCAGAATGCCCACATCAGAACAGTCAGTCCGGCAAAACTCAGAGGTACGGTAATGGGAAGTTCTCCGCCTTCCGCAACAATGAGCTGAAGACAAAGCAGTATCTGGAAAATGGTAAGAGACAGCAGAAGGGTCCAGGGAGGGAATTTGCGACTGCGTTTTTTCCGCCGGCCCAGATCTTCCATCTTTTCCTGAAGACTTGCAGGTACCAGTACACAGTTCACGCCTGCCAGAGATATGGTATCACCGGCCTTTACGGGAGTGGATCTGTATACATGTTTTTCGTTTATCATGGATCCGCCCTTGGAACCCAGGTCATTATAACGCCAGTTACCGTCCTCATCCCGGCAAAGTGTACCGTGATTCCTGGATACAGTAAGTATATCAACTACAACATCAGCACTTTTTGCACGGCCAATAACATTTTCCCAGTGAGTAAGAGGGACATGGCTTCCGTCGGGCAAAGCAAGAAAGGCCCATGTTTCAGGTGTGTTTTTTGCCTCCAGCAGAGAGCGTATGGACTTGAACAGAATAAAAACAGCCAGTATGACGAAAATCCACCTGGCAGCTGTAGTGAAGTATACAGCAAAAGTCGGATCTGACTGAAAAACATCGGATATCTTTTCCATAAAAGGTTTTGATGCTTCCGAAAGTGAAGTGAATAATTCCAACGCTATTCCCTCCTGCGCATTATTATATCATAATCATTAATAATTAGTTGAAAAAAGGGTGAAAAATAAATATAATAATGGGGAATATCCATATAGGGAGAATCAACATGACAAAAACAAAAAAGAGATGGGGAGACAGAAAAGACGGGACACGTTTAAGGGAAATAGACGGACTTCATCAGACCATGGCACATCTCCTTCCAAACCGCTGTGATGCTGAAATTTTCATAAAAGAAACAATGGATGTAACGAATATTATCCGCTATATCGAAGAAAAAAAGGCGGAGGATCCGGCATCCAGGTTGAAAACCTTCCACATTTTTGTGGCAGCTATAGCAAAGACGGTATATCACAGGGAACTGCTGAACAGATTCGTGGCGGGAAGAAGATTTTATCAGAGAAATGTCGTTTCTTTGGCATTTGTGGTCAGAAGAAGTTTCAATGATGAATCGGAAGAATCCCTTCTTGTTCTAAAAGCCAACGGGGAAACAGAACTAAATGATATCAGCCGCAAGATAACGGGAGATGTAAAGGAAATCAAAGAAGGAGAAAAGGGAGACATTGATAAAGTGCTGGACTTTTTTGCCCGACTCCCGAGGCCCATGCAGATGCTGGTGGTCAAACTTGCCAGGATACTTGATTTTTTCGGCAAAATGCCGGAAGCAATAACAAGCGGAGACACAAATTATGCTTCTGTACTGCTTTCCAATATCGGCAGCATAAAATGCGGAGCCCCCTATCACCATCTCAACAACTACGGGACAAATTCCATCATGATAACGATCGGAGAGATACATAAAGAACAGGTGCCTGACAAAGACGGTGTTCCTGTCATACGCGATGTGGTGGATTTCGGTATCACACTGGATGAAAGGATAGCAGACGGATTTTATTTTGCAAGATCGGTAAGGCTGCTAAAGCATATTATAGAAAACCCCGTTCTGCTGGAAGAACCTTTGAGAGAGGTAGTAGAATATGAAGGTTAAAACACCATGGTACTCATCATACGGAAATGTACCAAGCCATCTGGATTATCCCGGCTGCTCCATGATAGAGTATATAGAAAAAAACGCCAAAGAATACCCGCAGCTCACGGCCTATGAATTTCTGGGAACTTCTGTGACTTATGAAGAGTTTCTGATGCAAGTTCATCAGTGCGCCAAAGCCTTGAGAGCGACAGGTATAGAAAAGGGAGACAGAGTAACGATCTGCATGCCCAACACTCCCCAGGGAGTGATAATGTTTTATGCCGTCAATCTTATCGGAGCCGTTTCAAATATGGTGCACCCACTTTCCGCAGAAGGAGAGATAGAGTTTTTTATCAACATTTCCAAAAGCAAGGCTATTCTTGTACTGGATGCATTCTATCAGAAAGTCAGAAACATAAGAGAAAAAACACCCTCCCTTGAGCATGTTATCGTTGCTTCAATAGCCACTGAACTTCCCCCAATAACCAAAATAGGATTCAAGCTCACAAAGGGAAGAAAGATCCCAAGGATCCCGGCAGGAGATGATTTCGTTTCATGGACTGACTTTATGTCTTCCGGTGAAAGATATATTGAAGAATATATTGCCCACAGCAGGGCAGATGATCCGGCATCCATACTATACAGCGGAGGCACCTCCGGGAAAACAAAGGGAATAGTTCTTTCAAATCTGAATTTCAATGCACTGGCCATGCAGACCGGCGCAGCCAGTGAGACCATAGCACCGGGCCAGAAGATGCTTGCAATAATGCCCATGTTTCATGGCTTTGGCCTTGGCATAGGCATACATACTATGCTGCAGGGTGGATGCTGCTGCCATCTGGTTCCCCAGTTCAGCGTGGAAACCTATGCAAAACTGCTAAGAAAGGTACAGCCGAATTACATAGCCGGAGTTCCCACCATATATGAAGCCCTTTTGCGTAACGAGAATATGAAAGGCGTTGATCTGGCATGCCTTTTGGGAGTTTTTTCCGGCGGAGATTCTCTTTCCATCGAATTAAAACGCAAGGTTGACAATTTCCTCAAAGAACATGGAGCCACCATTCAGATAAGAGAAGGATACGGACTTACCGAGTGTGTCACTGCCAGCTGCCTGACGCCAAAAGACATATATAAAGAAGGCAGCATCGGGATACCCTTCCCGGATACCTATTATAAGATAGTAAAGGCCAGCACCAAGAATGAAGTGCCGTTTGGAGAAGAAGGGGAAATTTGCGTAAGCGGACCATCGGTAATGATGGAATACCTGGAAGATGAATCTGAAACCGAATCTACGCTGCAGAGACATGAAGACGGACTGCTTTGGCTCCACACCGGAGATCTTGGGATGATGGATGAAGAGGGATTCGTTTATTTCAAGCAGAGACTCAAGAGGCTGATAATCTCATCGGGATATTCCATATACCCGTCTCAGCTGGAAAACATAATAGATGCCAACGAAAATGTGCTTATGTCCACGGTCATAGGAGTGCCTGATCCATACAAAATGCAGAAGGTAAAGGCCTTTGTGGTCCTCAAGAAGGGCATCAAGGAAACGGAAGAAATCAAAGAAGAAATTTATCAGCACTGCCTCAAGAACATAGCCAGATATGCCATGCCTTATGAATTCGAATATCGTGAAAAACTTCCCCAGACTCTGGTGGGAAAAGTGGCCTACACAGTCCTTGAAATGGAGGAGCATGCCAAGCTCCGCCAGATGCAGGACAAAAGTAAAAAGAAGGACGCCAAAGACAACAAAGGCAGTAATAAAACGGAAGATTAAATTTTCAGCCCGAAAAACCGGTCAATTCAGGAAGTGCAGCAAATCTGTCAAGGCCGCTGGTGTGGCAAACAGAGCAATTTTGCCGGTGTAACCGGAAGGCCGGCAAAAAATCAAATATCAAATAATTTCTGTACATAATGAACAGTAGCCATGGCGTCCCTTGCATAGAAGTGGGCGCCAATTTCTTTTGCATAGCTTTCGCTGAGGACAGCCCCGCCCACGATGAAACGGCATTCATCGTAAAGGCCTCTGTCTCTGAACAAGTCTATTGTGTCTTTCATAGAGGGGGCTGTGGTGGTCATAAGAGCACTTAAGCCTATAATATTTATTTTTTCTTTTTCCGCAGCTTCTGCGATTTTCTCAGGCGGCACATCTCTGCCCAGGTCCACGACTTCATATCCGTAGTTTTCCAGAAGCACCTTCACGATATTTTTTCCTATGTCATGTATGTCTCCGCGTACAGTGGCAAGAATCACCCGATCCTTCTTTTTCTGAACATCGGATTTCATGGCAGACTTCAAAACCGCAAAAGAACTTTGAGCGGCATCGGAACTCATCAGAAGCTGCGGCAGGAACAGACTGCCGTCTTCGAAGCCTCTGCCCACTTTATTCAGAGCAGGGACAATCTGGTTTTCGATTATATCAAGAGGAAGTTTGTTTTTCAAAAGCTCCCGGGTAAGGGCAGAGGCTTTTTCCTTCAAACCTTCCACTATGGCCTCTTTTAGAGTGGAAGCATCTCCGGTTTTGTTTTTCATGTTTTCAAGACTGCACTTATAGGAGTCCCGGGCATCTCTGGATCCATCCGCAGCGGCCATCATTTTTTCTGAAAAAGGATCGATTATTCCCATATCAAGACCACGGCTGACAGCTTCTCTGTAGAAAGCAGAATTTACGGAATCCCTGTCAGGTAGGCCGAAAGAAATATTTGAGACACCCAAAACAGTTGCTGTGCCGAGTTCCTTTTTTATCAGCTCCATGGCGGCCAGGGCAGTCTCTCCTGCATTTTCATCTACGCTTATAGTCATGGCAAGGGGGTCTATTATGACATCTTTTTTATCAATGCCGTATTCTGCGGCGGTTTCTATAATTTTTTTTGCTATGACAAGACGGCCTTCGGGAGTTTTCGGTATTCCGGTTTCATCCAATGTTAGGCCTATCACAACGCCGCCGTATTTTTTTACAAGTGGAAAAACCTTTTCCATTGAATCTTTTTTGCCGTTGACGGAGTTTATTACGGCTTTGCCGTTATATATCCTAAGGGCCTCATCCATAGCTTCAATATCCGAAGTGTCGATTATAAGAGGAAGAGTCACAATACTTTGCACTTCCTTGATCAAAAGAGGAAGCATGGTTTTTTCATCTATTTCAGGAAGACCCACATTTATATCGAGTATGTCCGCTCCTGCTTGCTGCTGCTTTGCCGCCAGCTCTTTTACGGTGGCGGTATCTCCTGCCTTTAAGGCTTCCTTGACAAGTTTGTTTCCGGTGGGATTGATTTTCTCCCCGGCTTTTTTATGCCGGTTTACGGTTTTATCCCCGGGGCGGGAGCCTATACGGACAGCCTGTGCATAGGAAGCCGCAAAGGTCTCATGTTTTTTTGTAACGGCAGGAGGAACAACATTTCTGCAAAGTTCAATTTCCCGTCTGATATGTTCCGGGGTCGTTCCGCAGCAGCCGCCCAAAAGCCAGGCGCCGGATTCAGCTATGGAAACAGCTTCCTTTGAATATTCTTCCGGTCCCATTGTGAAAACGGTTTCACCATTTATTGATCGGGGAAGCCCTGCATTGGGGTTGGCCATCACAGGAACAGAAGCATATTTGAAAAATTCTTTGACGATGTTTTTTATTTGTGCCGGCCCAAATCCACAGTTGGTGCCGATGACATCAGCACCCAGACCCTCCATTACAGCAACGGCAGTTTTCACATCGCCGCCGGTCAGGTATTTTTTGTTTTGTTCAAAGGTCATGGAAGCGATGACGGGAAGGCTGCAGTTTTCTTTGGCGGCGAGGATAGCCGCTTTCATATCATAAATATCAGGCATGGTTTCTATTATGATGGCATCGGCACCTTCGTCGGCGCCGGCGTGAACAAGGTCGGCAAAAACTTTATAGGCATCATCGAAACTCAATTCGCCCAAAGGCTCCAGCAAGCCGCCGGATGGGCCCAGCTCTGCAGCCACAAAAACTTTTTCCTTGCCTTGGATCCTGTCCGGATCTCCGGCTGTTTTGGCATTGTACTTTTTTACTGCTTCTCTTGCCAGTTTTACGCCGGCGGCCATATATTTTGCATCCCTGGCTCTGAACGTATTTGATGTCAATATGTTGCATCCTGCGTCCAGAAATTTTTCGTGTATATCAAGAAGCACCTGAGGTTCTTCCAGGTTCCAGAGTTCAGGAGATCTGCCGCCTTTAAGGCCTGCCGCCTGAAGCATTGTACCCAGCCCGCCATCAAAAAAAAGCAGTTCTTTTCCAAAAAGTTCTTTGATACCCATACGATCCTCCCTGTTTGACATGACCTTTCGCTTATGTTTTTTCTGACAATTTTTCCTTTGATATTTGTTCTGATATTTCTTCTTTTATATTTTTCCAGTATTTTTTTGGATATTTCTCCGGAGATCAGTAATTGAAACAATTATAGCATAAAAGCTGATTATTTGCGTTATGTGTTTACAGTCACTTCTCTTAAAGGGCGAGAAAATAAAAGAGGGCGGAATATGGTCGATTATTTTCAGTTGTGCTCAGCTGTGTTCAGTTGTGGTGGATTCTTTTCACTTGTTTTCAGTTGTGGTCGGTTCTGATGTGGTCGGTTCTGACCGATCCCGACCGATTATGTTTTCAAAATAGAGATGTTTGGCAAAAAACAGTCAAAAAAACATAAGTGATTTGAAAATTTAACCCTTTTTGCCTCAGATCAGCTCCTCCAGGGTTAAGAATAAGGTAAAAGACGGCTTTTGGCCGTCTTTTTACCGTCTAAAAAGGTCAAGTCCATTTTTGTGTGTAAATTCGTTCGGTCGTCATCTGCAGGCG
>DAIMEC010000007.1:0-15954 GCA_036725465.1 Bacillota bacterium
ACAGACGCAAATATATTTGCGCCTGTTTTTGATTTGTGTTAAAATAGCTTTATATTTGAGGAGAAACATGAATATCAGAGAATATGAAGAGCTTCTGAAACAGATGACCGGCATAATAAAAGAGGCGGTCCATGTGGTGGATGCCGGTGGACGAAGCATAATTTACAATCAGGCAATGGCAAATCTGGAAGAGACCCGCAGAGAAGAAGTGCTTGGGACTCTTTTTGCCGACACATTTTCAAATATACCAAAGGAAGAGAGTACGATGCTCAAAGCCCTTCGTCACGGCAAAGCCACCATGAACAAGCAGCAGACTTATCTTAATAAATACGGCAAAGAAATAACAACCGTAAATTCTACGGTACCTGTTACTGTTGACGGAAAAATTGTGGCAGCAGTAGAAATAGCCAGAGATATAACAGACATAAAAAAAATGTCTAATACCATACTGGAACTGCAGGAAGAATCAATAAAACCGAAAAAAACGGAATACCCGGGCATAAAGCACTATAACTTTGCGGATATCATAGGAGAGGATCCGGAGTTTGTGAAACTGGTGGATTCAGCAAAAAAAGCTTCACATAACAAGGCGTCGGTTTTCATATACGGTGAAACAGGTACAGGCAAAGAGCTGTTTGCACAGAGTATACATTATGAAGGGTCAAGGAAAACCGGACCCTTTCTTGCACAAAACTGTGCAGCTCTTCCGGCCAGTCTTCTTGAAGGGATACTTTTTGGGACTTCCAAAGGGGGATTCACCGGAGCCGTTGACAGGGCAGGGCTTTTTGAACAGGCCAGCGGCGGGACTCTGCTGCTTGATGAGATAAGTGCAATGCCCTATGATCTTCAAAGCAAACTGTTAAGAGTTCTTCAGGAAGACTATATAAGAAGACTTGGCGGGATGAAGGACGTTCCTGTTGATGTGAGGATAATAGCAACTGTTAACGAAAAGCCGGAGATACTGATAGAAAAAGGTGCATTAAGAAAAGACCTTTATTACAGGCTTGGTATTGTCAATCTGGATCTGCCTCCTTTAAGAGAAAGAAAAGGAGACATACCTGTTTTGGCACATGAACTTCTTGAAAAGCAAAGCAGACGCTTCAAAAAAAAGGTATCAGGATTTTCTGAAGAGGCTATGACAAAACTTCAAAGTCATGACTATCCGGGGAATATAAGAGAACTTGAGAATATTATTATGGCGGCCGTATCAATGGCAGACGAAGAAAGCTTACTTGATGCTGAGCATATCATATTGCCGGCAGCGCTATATCCCAAGTCCGGCAAAAAAGATACGGTATCATATAATAGCGGGATCGAAAAAATGAAAGGCATATCTCTTTCCGGCCATTTGGACATAATAGAGAAGGAGCTGATAAGTGAAGCCATGGAAAAAACAGAAGGAAATATTTCCCGCGCAGCAGATATGTTGGGCATAAGCAGACAGCTTCTCCAACATAAACTGAAAAAATGATATATCGTAAAAAAGAAAAATGTCCAAAGATGCAAACATTTTTGCATAGATTATGCAAATATATTTGCATATGGACGGCAGACCCTGCAGTAAAAAGTATATTTATAATCAAAAAGCCCTGATTTTCAGGCTTTTTTTATGTGCAAAAGCATAAAAACAGATGGCACAGTAATTGCTATATATAATAGAAGATGCTTTTCAGATAACAAAAGCATCATAAAAGGTTTACTATTTTGAAAAACATAAATGAAAAGGAGAAGAATTATGCAGAATGTAAAAGTTATTATTTGGGGACTCGGAGCAATGGGCGGCGGAGTGGCCGATATGCTTCTTTCAAAAAAAGGTGTGGATATCGTTGGAGTTGCCGGCAGAGGCAAGAAGATCGGAACATCCATGTATGACTACATAAAGACTGAAAAGGGCGACAGGGAAGATGTTATCATCGGCGATGCCGAAGATGTAATAAAACCCGGTTCGGCAGACATAGTTATACTCTGTACTGATTCCTTCACAAAAAATGCCTTCCCGAGACTCAAGTTCATAATGGAACAGGGAATCAACGTAATAACCTCCGCAGAGGAAATGTCCTATCCAAAGGCAAAAGAACCCGAGCTGACAGAAGAGCTGGATAAAATAGCAAAGAAAAATGGAGTTTCATGTCTGGGGACAGGCATAAATCCGGGTCATATAATGGACATGCTGGTACTTATAATGACAGGATGCATGGTGGATGTTGAACATATAACTTCAAGAAGAGTAAACAGCCTTTCACCTTTCGGACCCGCAGTAATGGAAGAACAGGGCATAGGAATAGCTGTTGAAGAATTCAAGAAAAGAAAAGCAGAAGGAACAATGGCAGGACATGTTGGATTTGCCGAATCTGTAGGCATGATGGCAGAGGGCCTGGGGCTTGAAGTTGAAAAGTTCTCTCAGGACATGAATCCGATCACAACAGATGTTGATAGAAAATCACCCTACGGATTTGCAAAAGCAGGTTCATGCGCAGGCGTTTCAATGGAAGCTGACGCAAAGCTTACGGGCGGCATGGAAATCAGGATGGAGCATCCTCAGCAGATCGAACCGGAACAAGTGGGAGTACAGACGGGAGATTACGTTATCATCAAGGGAACACCGGCCATCAATATGGTAAACAGCCCTGAAGTAGAAGGAGGACTGGGAACTATAGCAATGTGTGCAAACATGATACCTCAGGTCATAAATGCAAAGCCCGGACTTCATACAATGCTGACACTTCCCATCGCCCACGGGATAATGGGAGACATGAGGAAGTTTATTGATGAAGACTGCAAAATCGTAAAATAGGAGTATAAAAATGATAAAAAAAGGTGAGTGGGTAAGGATCCACAAAAATATACTGGAACCTTCAGAAAGAGCTCCGCAGGTGCCCGATGACACAAAAGAATGTCCTCTTGAAATGTGGGATAAAGGATTTTTGACAGCGGATGCCGATATGGGGGATGAAGTAGAAATAGAAACCGTAGCAAACAGGATCGAAAAAGGCACCTTGATAGAAGTGAACCCTTCTTACGATCACGATTTCGGTAAATGCGTTCCCGAGCTTCTGAAAATAGACAAACAGGTAAGGGAAATATTGTTCGGAGGTGAAAAATAATGGTAAAAGCAAATGATTATACCTCCGTAATGGGTAGAAAAGCAGAAATAATGCTGAGATCCGTTGGGATAGATTATTCCAAATTCGAATCGGGATCTATCGCTTTCGATTATGAGAAAATGATGAAAGAGACCGGATATACCCTGGAAGAAATGCAGGAGATCCAGTACGGAGTAAATGTAGGGAATACACCTTTACTTGAGCTCAAGAACCTGACGGCACTGGCAAGATCCTGTGCACCCCGGGGCAAAGGAGCCAGGATATTCATAAAAGATGAGGCATCCAATCCTTCAGGCAGCTTTAAGGCAAGGAGGGCAGCAAACGCAGTTTATCACGCAAAGAAACTGGGTTATAAGGGTGTGATCGCAGCAACAAGCGGTAATTACGGTGCTGCAGTGGCCTCCCAGGCGGCCATAGCCGGACTCAAATGCATCATTGTTCAGGAGTGTTATGATTCCAAGGGCAAGGGACAGCCGGAAATAGTTGAGAAGGCAAGAAAATGTGAAGCACTGGGAGCAGAAGTCGTTCAGCTTTCAGTGGGACCCGAGCTTTTTTATAAATTCCTGCTGCTACTGGAAGAGACAGGCTATTTCAATGCATCTTTATATACACCATTTGGTATCGCGGGAGTGGAAACGCTGGGTTATGAGGTTTCCATGCAGTTCAGAGAAAAATACGGAAAAGATCCGGATGTTGTGATATGTACCCATGCGGGAGGAGGAAATCTGACAGGGACTGCAAGAGGTCTGAAAAAAGCAGGTGCGGCAAGCACGGTTATAGGTGCTTCTGTGGATCTGGCAGGACTTCATATGGCTTCTGACAAAGCCTTCAACCTGAAATCCTTCACAACGGGACATACAGGATTCGGGGTGCCTTTTTCCAACTGGCCGGACAGATCCGATGTGCCCAGGTCTGCAGCAAGACCCTTAAGATATATGGAAAGATATGTCACGATCACCCAGGGCGATGTCTTTTATATGACAGAATGCCTGGCAACTCTTGAAGGACTTGAAAAAGGCCCCGCAGGAAACACTTCTCTGGCAGCCGCCTTTGCACTGTCCCAGGAGTATGACAGGGATAAACTCATTGTAGTTCAGGAGACGGAGTATACGGGAGCAGGCAAGCATGTGCAGCCCCAGCTTTCTTTTGCAAAGAGCAACGGTATAGAGGTATTCTTCGGAGACCCAAAAGATGAGATACCCGGCAAAAATATTGTACTGCCCGAGCATCCGTCTCTTATTAAGGCCACAGATGTAGACCTTGACCATATGAGAAGATCCCTGATAAAAACTGCACTGAAAACATACAACACATCTGAGCCGACGGATCAGGACATTAAATTCCTTGCTGAAGAGACCATGAAGGATGAAGCTTGGGTAAGGAAAACTGTCAGTGAACTGAAATAAAGATAAGCCCGTCAGGGCAATAATTTTGAAAGGATTGATAAGGATGAAAAGAAAAGATGATTTTGCAGAGCGCAGAAAACATATTGCGAACTTGTCGGATCAGGAACTTTACGACAGATTCTGGGATCTTACTACACAAGTAGTTACTCCCATGCTTGAACTGGGCAAAAAAAACACGACACCTTCCGTTGAAAGATCCGTTCTTCTGAGAATGGGTATCTCTTCTCTTGAGACTAAGCCTATCGTTGAAGGCTGTATGGAAAGAGGTCTCATGGGAAAAGGCGCAGGACATGTGGTATACAAACTTTCAAAGGCCAAAGGTATTTCCGTGAAGGAAGCAGGAACAATGCTTGCAGAAGGAAAAGGCTGGGATGATGCCGTATCACTGTTCAAAAAGGGGGTGTAAAAAATGGCTGAAATAAAACTGAAACATAATGAAAAACTGGATATTGACAACATATTAAAGGATCTTGACAAATATGAACCCAGAAGATCCGGCTGGACATGGAGAAAACCCGCACCGGGACTTAAGATGGGCCCCTTTGAATATAAGGATGCTTCAGAACCTCTAAAAAACGGAGTACCTCTGCCCCCGGCCAAATATTTTGAGAACATAGATCCTCAGCCAATGCCGGTAATAACCACAGAGATCGCATCCGGAAGATTTGAAGACGATATCAGAAGGATGAGAATGGGAGCATGGCACGGAGCAGATCATCTTATGGTAATAAGAACTGCCGGTCAGTCCCACATGGACAATCTAATAGAAGGAACTCCTCAGGGCATAGGCGGAGTGCCTATTTCCAGGAAGCAGGTCAGAGCCCAGAGAAAAGCTCTTGATGCCATTGAAGATGAAGTGGGACGTCCGATAAACTATCATTCATATGTATCCGGAGTGGCAGGACCCGATATTGCGGTAATGTTCGCCGAAGAAGGGGTGAACGGCGCCCATCAGGATCCCCAGTACAATGTTCTTTACAGAAACATAAACTGTGTAAGATCTTTTGTTGATGCATGTGAATCCAAAAAGGTTCTGGCATGGGCGGAGATAGCCCAGATAGACGGAGCTCATAATGCTAATGCCACAGCAAGGGATGCATGGAAGGTGATGCCCGAACTGATAGTTCAGCATGCCATAAATTCCAGATTTTCTGAGCTGGCAGGAATAAAACCTGAAAACATATGTCTTTCAACAGTGCCTCCCACGGCAACACCGGGACCTTGTGTATTCATGGATCTCCCCTATGCGGTGGCACTCAGAGAAATATGTGACAGGTACAGAATGAGAGCACAGATGAATACCAAGTATATCGACTCTTCAGCAAGAGAAGCCACGGTGACACATGTTCTTAATATGCTGGTGTCCAAGCTGACAAGTGCTGATATCCAGTCCACTATAACTCCGGACGAAGGAAGAAACGTGCCATGGCATATATATAATGTAGAAGCATGTGACACAGCCAAGCAGACACTTATCGGACTTGACGGTCTCATGGAAATGGTGGAGCTGAAGAGCGATGGACCTCTTCGTGAAAAAGCAAGAGAAATAAAAGAAAGAGCATGTCTTTTCATGGAAGAGATACTTGAAGTCGGCGGATATTTCAAGGCCGTCGAGGAAGGCTTTTTCGTTGATTCCGCAGAATACCCCGAAAGAAACGGAGACGGCATAGCAAGGCAGATCGACGGTGGTATAGGATACGGATACATCTACGAAAGAGACGAAGACTATATGGCTCCCGTTACGGCTCATTTCGGCCGGAACAATGTAGAGCAGTACGGAGGCGATCCAAAAAATCCTTCGGCACTGATAGGCGGATGCACACTTGAAGACAGAAGCAAGATCGTTTATATTGATGAGCTTGATGATGTGGACAATGTAAATGTTAGAATGGAAGAGACATCAAAATACAGGGATACTTCTGCAATGATACCCGAAATGGAATGGATGGGAGACGGTGTCGTCATGCTGACAATGATGATACCCGAAAACAGAAGGACAGCAGAAGTGGCAGCTGTGGAGATAGCCGCCAAGATGGGACTTTCGGATCACGAGGTAATAAGCAGGGAAGTTCTTCAGGACGCTGAAGGGACAAGGATAGAACTTAAAGGCAAACTGGGATTTGACATAGATGTATCCAAACTTGTCATACCTCCGGAACCCCACTATCTGTCGGAGGACGAAATAAGAGCCGATGTTGAAGCTCATCCGTTAAAGATAGTATGCGGAACAGTTGGAGAAGATGAGCACTCTGTCGGATTAAGAGAGATCATCGACATCAAGCACGGCGGTATTGAAAGATTCGGTATAGAAGTTCATTATCTTGGAACTTCAGTGCCCGTGGAAAAACTGGTGGATGCAGCGGTGGAACTGAAAGCAGAAGCAATTCTTGCCTCCACAATAATATCTCATGATAATATCCACTATAAGAATATGAAGAGGATACATGAGTTGGCTATAGAAAAAGGAATAAGAGATGATGTAATCATCGCCGCAGGAGGAACACAGGTAATTCCCGAAGAGGGACTGAAAACCGGTGTAGATGCCGCATTCGGCAGAAACTCTCACGGAATAGATGTGGCTTCGTTCCTTATAGAAGAAAGACAGCGTAGAAGAAAGGACAAATAAAATATTTTTTCAGGAATTTGCGGGCGGGCATTTGCCCGTCCGCAATTTTTGTTTTATCCATTTGATATATCCATGCATATTATTGTAAAAAAAATAATATCATGTATGATATAAATATCGGCGAAAGAAAAGGAGTTTAAATGAAAATAGATGTGCTGGTGGCGGAAATAGGTTCAACTACTACAGTTGTAAATGCTTTTGATAAAATAGATACAAATGACCCGGTATTCTGGGGACAGGGTCAGGCACCCACTTCCGTTCTTGAAGGAGATGTGCGCGTGGGTCTTAAAGGCGCCATTGCGGATCTTTGTTGCAGAAAAGGAATAGACAGTCTGGAATATGACAGCATGCTGGCCACATCATCTGCAGCAGGAGGACTGAAAATGACAGTTCACGGTCTTGTCTACGATATGACTGCAAGGGCGGCAAAGGAGGCAGCTCTCGGTGCAGGAGGGATAATACATTATATTACTGCCGGGAGAATAAGAAGGACCGATCTTAAAAAGATACAGGAGATCCGCCCGAACCTTATACTGATAGCCGGCGGGGTGGATTTCGGAGAAAGAGACACCGCCATATATAATGCGGAAATGATACGGGGCATGGATATGGACGTGCCCGTTATTTATGCGGGCAATGTGGAAAATCACGAAGAAATAAAAATGATATTTGAGGATGCGGGCATAAAACTCTATATAGTCGAAAACGTTTATCCGAAAATAGATGACCTTAATGTGGAACCCTGCAGAAAAGTCATACAGGATGCCTTTGAAGAACATATCATACATGCGCCGGGTATGGAACATGTAAGAGAAATGGTAGACGGCCCCATCATACCCACACCGGGAGCGGTGATGGAATGTACAAAGCTCCTGAATGAATATATAGGCAATTTGATGGTACTGGATGTGGGTGGAGCCACCACGGACGTTCACTCTGTAACAGAAGATTCGGAACAGATAGCGGCACTTCTTATCAGTCCTGAGCCCAGAGCCAAACGTACGGTGGAGGGGGATCTGGGTCTATACGTCAACAGGATGAAGGTCATCGAATCAATAGGAGAAGACAACTTCAGAAAAGATCTTGCCGGCATAGATGTTGAAAAGGCCCTTGAAAGCTATGTGGCTATACCAAGGAACGGTGATGAAGTAAAGCTCGTGGAGAGGCTTGCGGAGGAAGCAGTACTAAAAGCCGTTGAAAGACATGCAGGTACAATAAGATATGTATACGGACCTTCCGGAAGGCAGACTCTGGCAGAAGGAAAAGATCTCACTCAGGTGGAATATATAATAGGAACAGGAGGAGCTCTTACAAGACTGCCGAGAAGGATAGAGCTCATGAAGAAGATCCCGAAACACAATGAATCAGGGATGATGCTTTTCCCCGGTGAGGGAGCGAAGATACTGGTGGATAATGATTATATAATGGCATCTTTAGGCGTCCTTTCCAAAAGATATAAAGAAGCTGCAGTAAAACTGCTTGAAAAAAGCCTGGACTTCAAGTTCCCCAAAAAAAAGGAGGCAGAATAATGTATCCGAGATTATTTATAAACATAGAAAAACTCAAAAAAAACATAGATGCTGTAGCAAAAATCACGAAAAATGATGGAAACTGTTCCATGATGATCGTCACAAAAGCCCTTTGCGCAGACAGAAAAACAGCTGAAATGATAGGAAAACATCCGCAGGTGGACTATGTGGCGGATTCACGTATATCAAACATCAGAACCTATTCGGAATTCGTAAGAAAAAACGGCAAGGAAACGGTACTTATGCGTCTGCCCATGGAATCGGAGATAAAGGATGTGGTAAGGTATGCGGATATAAGTTTCAATTCGGAGGTTTCCACCCTTGAGATGCTGGATAAAGAAGCCGCAAAACAGGGGGTCGTTCACAAAGTCGTACTTATGATAGACCTGGGAGATCTGAGAGAGGGCATGTTTTTTGAGAATGAAAATGAGATATTCAAAGCAGCAAGAACCGTTCTTGCCGCCGGTAATCTTGAGCTTTTCGGCCTTGGGACAAATCTCACCTGCTACGGAGCAATTATACCAAAATACGATAATCTTTCGGTGCTTTGCACATGGGCGGACAGGATAGAGGGCAAATTGAACATAAAGATCCCGATGATATCCGGAGGCAATTCCAGTTCAATATACCTTATACCAAAAGGCGAAATGCCCGAAAGAATAAACAATCTCAGACTGGGAGAATCCTTTCTTCTCGGCAATGATACGGCTTACTGCACAAAATTGGACGGGACAACAGATGATGCCCTGATACTGGAGGCTCAGATAATAGAATTGAAAGAGAAGCCTTCTCTTCCCATCGGAGAAGTCGGTGTAGATGCTTTCGGTAACAGACCGGAATACGAAAACAGAGGAACAATAAAAAGAGCCATACTGGCTGTGGGACAGCAGGATACCGAACAGAGCGGACTTCATCCTCTGGACGAAAAAGTGGATGTCCTGGGAGCCAGCTCGGATCATTTGATACTGGATGTTACCGGATCCGACAAAAAATATAAAACAGGCGATGTTATACAGTTCAAAATGGAATACGGGGCAGTGCTGAAAGCGGCCACAAGTCCCTATGTTGAGAAAGTATATAAATAAATCTGAAAACCTTTATTCATATATTCAGTTACAGTAAAAGCAATGGAGGAATAGATATGTTTAAATTCGCTTTTATTATCAATCTGCCCGGAGAATCACCGGGATCTTTCAGCAGGATCTATGAAACAAAAGAAAGTTTGAGCAGGGTACTGGCAACAGGATCCGATGAAATGACCAGAGAGACTGTCAAAAAACTGGCGGAAGAAGGATATGAACTGGTCAATTTCTGCGGAGATTTTGATGATGAAATGACAAAAAGGTATTATGAGGCTGCTGAAGGCACAATAGAAATGAGGCATGCGGACTACTTTCCAAAAGAGATGGAAAAACTGGAAGCCTCGTCATCTCTTAAGGAATACGGGATCATAATAATTGCCCGGGGGACAGAGGAAACTTACAAAATAAAAATGAAAAGTCCCGATTGTAATGTAAACGTTTGTTTTGTAAAGGATATAGATTCGGCAAAGACCGCCGTCTGCCAGCTTGTTGCTGATGGTATAGACTTCATTGAACTTTGCAGCTGGTTCGATAAAGAGAAAACAGAGGTAGTCATAGAAGCCATCGGCGGGAAAGTTCCTGTGGGAAGTTGCGGAAAAATAAACTGACCCTGATTTGATCAGGCACATGTCAAAAATCATTATATTTGACGGAAGAAGATCTTATTAGTTCAAGTTTAAGGGAACGGCTCATATTTTTTATGGACCGTTCCCTTTTGAGTGCTTCTGATTTTGTATCATATTTTTCGCAATAAACAAGACTTACGGGTCTGCGGCTCTTGGTATATTTGGCGCCCTTGCCGCTGTTGTGCGTCCGGACCCTGTTTTTTATATCTGTGCTCCAGCCCGTATATAATGTGCCGTCGGCACATTCCAAAATGTAAACATAGTGTCCAGAAAACTCCTTATACATAACTCACCTGTCATTTGCAGAACGGATCTGCTTATCATACGCTTCTTTGTTTTTTTAGCAGTAAGGAATTGGCTGCCATAAAGACAGTTGAAAGGGAAACAAGTATAATAAGGTCTATATATATTTCAGATAACCCGTTTCCGTGCAGCATTACTTCAGTAAGAGCGTCGGTGGTATAGTAAAGAGGCATAAAGTAACCGGCGATCTCCCAGCCTCCCGAGAGTTCGAACAAACCGCAGAGGAATATCTGTGGAAGTATAACAAGGGGAATGAACTGAACCATCTGGAATTCACTGTTTGCAAGAGTCGAAAGAAGCATTCCAAGCGTAAGGGCGCACATGGCTGTAACAAGATTCACAATAAGAACCAGCCATATACTTCCTTCCAGGGGCATTTTCAGAACATATATAACAAAAAATGTTACGATGGATGACTGTAAAACAGCAAGAACGGAAAATCCCAGAGCGTAGCCCGTTATTATTTCTCCTCTTCTTATGGGAGTCGAAAGGAGTTTCTGCAATGTGCCGCTGGTCCGTTCCCCCAGAAAATTGATGCCCGCTATCAGAAAGACAAGAAAGAAAATTATTATACCTATCATGGGTGCACCGTAATTGTCAAACAGAGACCAGTCATCACTGCCGTAAATGTAATCCGTTTCGATCTCGGGTTCCGCAAATGATACGGGGACCGGAATATCTTTTTTTATTGCCTCTGCGGCGGCAACTGTTATCAGGGCTTTGATCCTGGATGCTTTAGAAGCATCCGTTCCGTCAATTAGGACTTCTATATCCGTGTAATCGGCCAGATCATTTTCATTGTCGGGTATATAAATCGCTGCGGTTATTTCGCCGTCTTTGATTGCTTTTTCTGCAAGGGCGCTGTCATAATAGGAAACTTTTACATCAACATCCTCATTATCCTCCAAGGTTTCGACAAAATGGTCCGGAGCTTTTATGATCCCTATATCGTATCCTGAATCACCTGAGTCCAGTATAAAATAAACGATGGTCAGTATCAAAAGTGGAGCAACAACGATAATGCCCACCGTGCGCTTGTCATGGCGTATCTGATTTAGTATACGCAGTGCAACCGCTTTAATCCTCATCAGAACCACCTCCTCTGCCAAAGTATATAAATGCATCTTCGATGGTTTTGGCTCCTGACTTTTCTATTATTTCTGAGGGTGTTCCTTCGGCCAGGAAAACACCTTCCCGCATCATAGCCAGCCTGTGGCACTTTCCCGCTTCATCCATTACATGGGTGGTAACAAGTATAGTGACACCCTGGTCGGATAGATAGTAGAGTTCTTTCCATATACTTTTTCTGAGCACCGGGTCTATTCCCACTGTGGGTTCGTCCAGCAAAAGGACTTTTGGATCCGGAAGGAGAGCTATGGCCAGAGAGAGTCTCTGTTTCATGCCTTCTGAATATGCGGAAACAGTTTTCTTGAGTTCATGTGTAAGGCCTACGAGATCCGTCACTTTGTCTATCCTTTCAACCAAAACATGACCTTTGAATCCATATACACTTCCGAAAAATTTGAGATTTTCATAGGCGGAAAGGGTGGGATAAAGGGCTGCGGACTGGGCCATATAGCCCATTTGAGCCATAAGAGACAGATCGGGCATGAGTCCTCCCATGATATATGCACTGCCGGAGTCCTGTTTGAGTATTCCCGCCATGATTTTGACAGAAGTGGTCTTCCCGCAGCCGGAAGGACCTAAAAGCCCGAAAATACAGCCCTTTGGGATTTTCAGCGAAACATCGAAAAGTACCTGTTTTTTGCCGAAGCTTTTGTTTATATTATCAAGTCTGATACAGTTTTCCATAATATATCATCCTTTCATACAGAAAAGATTTCTGCTTCTTGCAACATATAATATGTTATTATATCATATAAAAGAAAAGCATTTATAGAAATCAAAAAAAGCGTTTGATGATATTAAAAGGGAGAAAAACATGTCAAGACTTGAAAAAATAAAAACAGGACTGCCCGGACTGGACGGGATACTTCAGAATGTGAGACAGGGGGAAAGCGTGGTATGGCAGATCTCGGAAGGAGAAGATTATGCCTATTTTGCCAGGCATTTTGCAGCCCAGGCCATAAAGGAAGGGCGTAATGTCATATACTTCCGGTTTTCGGACTATCCTGCGCTACTTGAGAAGCAGGAGGGATTAAAGATAATCAGAATGGATCTCAACTCCGGGTTCGAAAAATTTACTGTAAGTATATATAAAGTGATCTCAAAACAGGATCCCGGTACATTTTATGTTTTTGACAGTATGTCACAGCTTCAGACCGTATGGGCAGCGGACTTTATGATGCGTAACTTCTTCAAAGCAATTTGCCCGGCACTGAAGGAAATGAAAGGGACGGGATATTTCAGTATAGCCTATAAAGGGCATTCCTACGATTCAATAAGTCAGATAAAGGAAACAGCTGATATATATATAAATACTGTGAGCGGTCCCGAAGGAATATATGTGCAGCCTCTTAAGGCTGCAAACAGGAAGTCGCCGACAATGTTTTTCCCCCACCTGATATCGGATGAAAAGGCGGCAAAACTTCCCCCCATTACAGATGGTATAAGCAGCAGCAAATATTACGGACTGTTAAAAATAAAGGCCAGGAACCCGGGGCAGAGATTCCTCGACAACTGGGACGTTTTCCTTATGGAAGCACAGACGGCCATGCTTGAAGAATCTCCGGATATGGAACTTTATGAAAAGAAACTTTACAAGATGCTTATAGGCAGAGACCAGGAAAGAGCCAATCTTTTCAAAGCCAATTATAATATACAGGATTATCTTAACATCAACCTGAGACTGGTAGGAACCGGTAGTATAGGAGGCAAAGCGGCAGGAATGCTGCTGGCCCGTAAAATAATAGAAAACAATAGACCGGATCTGGCGGAGCACATAGAAGAACACGATTCGTTTTATGTGGGCTCCAATGTATTCTATACATTTCTTATCAGAAATAACTGGTGGAAACTCTGGCTTGAACACAAAAGCGATGAAGGTTATTTTATGGCCGCCAGAGTATTGAAAAGCCAGATACCCTACGGCGATTTTCCCGATCTTGTCAAAGAAAAATTCAGAAGACTGATAGATCATTACGGACAGAATCCTATAATAGTAAGATCCAGTTCCCTGCTGGAAGACGGATTCGGAAATGCATTCGCGGGCAAATACGATTCGATTTTCTGTGTGAACATCGGCTCTCCCGAAGAACGTTATGAACAGTTTGTAAAAGCGGTAAAGGATGTTTATGCCAGTGCCATGGATGAATCCGCATTGATATACAGAAAACAGAGAGGACTTGACAAGGCCGATGAACAGATGTCTATTCTGGTGCAGAGGGTCTCCGGGTCCGTATTTCAAGATGTTTTTATGCCGGGAGCCGCAGGTGTGGGCTATTCCATGAACTCATACACATGGAACAAATCCATTGATCCAAACGAGGGAATGATACGTCTTGTTGCTGGACTGGGAACCAGGGCCGTGGACAGAACTTTCCAGGATTATCCCCGGCTTGCAGCTCTTGATAAGCCGGCACTCAAGCCATCAATGCTGCCGGAAGACAGATTCAGGTTCGTCCAGAAAAATGTAGATGTATTGGACTTTACAGAGAACACACTTCTTACTATACCCCTTGAAGAGGTGGCGGAAAAAGCACCCAACTGGTATAATTCGCTTTTTGTTGAGCATGACTATGAGACTGAAAACAGACTGAGTGATATGGGACGCAGACAGCAGGTGATCTCCACCACATGCGAAAAAATGCTCAAGAATGAAGAGCTGGTGTCCACCATGAGAGAAGTATTAAAAACCCTGCATGAACATTACAAATATCCTGTGGATATAGAATTCACGATAAACTTTTCCGAAAAGGGAGAGTTCCTGATAAATCTTCTGCAGTGCAGACCCTTGCAGTCAAAGGGCACCGGTATAGCAGGTGTGAAAATACCGGATGTGCCTGAAGAAAAAACATTTATGAAATTGTTCAAGAACACCATGGGCGGCCCCACAAAAATGGAGTTTGACATGGTAGTGATAGTCGATGCCAAAGGTTATGCGGAAATGCCCTATAAAGAAAAGTTCTCTGTGGCAAATGCCATACATGCGGTCAATACTTATGCGGGACAAAACAAAAAAAGCCTTATGATACTGGGACCGGGCAGATGGGGAACTAATTCGGCAGAACTGGGTATACCGGTAAGATATGCCCAGATAAGCAATGTGAACGCAATATTTGAAATGTCCTTCGAAAGTAGCGGGCTTATGCCGGAGCTTTCTTTCGGGAGCCATTTCTTCCAGGATCTTGTGGAGACCAACACTTTTTACGGGGCTGTTTTTGAAAAAGACAGTTCCGAAGGAGTAAAAAGCATATACAGGCCCCAGGTACTTGAAAACGAAAAAGAAGTATATGATGAGATACCGGATACCATCAAAGCCCTTAGGAACATAATAAAAGTATATGAACTGGAAGAAAGCAAAATGATCCTGGTGGCAGACAGTAAAGGTGAAGAAACCGTTTGCTGGAAAGAAAAAGAAAAGACGAAAAACAGCAAATAAAAAGAAGCCCCTATGCCAAAAGGGCTGCAGAGATCCTTAACAGGAACTTAACATATTTAACAGAAACATAACGGTATTATTAATACTCCCGTAACAATACGGGGGTATTATTTACTTGTAAACAAAAGTAAAAAAATACGGCGGCGAAAAAGGATCCGCCGAAGAATGCAAGGGCATTCAGGAAGGAAAGAAAAAATGAAAAAGAACAAAATCAAAAAAATCATTGCACTGGGACTGGCAATGGCACTGACAACAGGAGTCATGTCGGCCTGCGGAGGAGAAAGCGGAAGCGATGAGCAGAAAAGTTCCGGAGAAACTGTAGTTATAGCGGGATCTACATCAGTACAGCCCCTTTCGGAGGTGATGGCAGAAGAGTTCATGGCAGATAACGAAGGTACGTCAGTAGAGGTCCAGGGCGGAGGCTCGGGACAGGGCATAAAGGCCATCGAAGAGGGGATAGCCGACATCGGATCTCTTTCCAGAGAAGTAAAGGATGAAGAAAAAGGTTCTGTAAAAGAAGAGTACATAATAGCAATGGACGGCGTGGCAGTAGTAGTCAATACAGAAACCGAAACGGAAGATATCACCATTGAAGAACTTGAAAAGGTCTATACCGGTGAGATCACAAACTGGAAAGAGCTTGGCGGAAAAGATGCGGAAATAACGGTAGTTTCCAGAGAAGAAGGCTCCGGTACCAGAGGAGCTTTCACGGAAATA